>CANBTK010000358.1 GCA_947372365.1 Flavipsychrobacter stenotrophus
AGGTTTTTCTCTATCACGGGAATCACACGCGCTTCAATGTGGTATTTCATGCAATCCACAGCTTGCTGTTCACTTAGCGCCATGTCAGTGTACGTTACCTTATACCCGTTGGGGTAAACAGTAGTTCCATAACCAATTGTCCATACTCCCTTTGCGTCTTGGTAGGGAAAAGCTTTGAAGCCTTCAAAGCTGCAGATAAGGCTTAAGCCTTTTTGAGAAATATTCATAGAAAAAGAATTGAAAAATGGAATCAGGATATACTTGTACAATAGCCTCACTAACACAGTTTACTCATTGCAATCAGCTTTTAAGCCCTTTGGGGCAATGTCATTGACTTCGCGTTTCTTGTGTTTTAGTTGCGCCTTTGAAATCTTGAATGGCCTGTAAATTGCGGCTTTGCGCCTCTGCGTGAAACTTTTATCTCCTTAAGTCAATGACATTGCCCTGTAGGGGCTGTATCCTATAGCGATGGTATAGCCCATTGAAAGAATTGCAATATCATTTACACTTTACGCCCTGTAGAAATGTTCAGCCCCCCGATTTTGAAACACACGCAGTAAAGTTCTCTCCCTTCGGCGGGAGGTGGAGGGATGTAGTTACACAAAGCCATCGGCCATTCAGTTGGGCAAGCGGAACGATTGGTAGGCCCGCTTAAAAGCCTCCCAGGCAACAATTCCGGCCATAGCAGCAACAATCCAGCCCGCTATTCGGTGCCACAAAGGGCAGCCCGGTACAACTGCTGTAGTGCTGCTTTCCACACTGCTGTAAAAAGCTTGCTGCAAATCAGCATACGAGCTGTCATTAACATGGCTTTGGTAGGTACTGTCCTTTACCAGCCGGGCTATTACCATCGTGAGGCTATCGGCGCTGCAGTCAATGTGTTGCCTTCCCTTGTTATCCTTGTACACATGCAGCCGTAGTTGGTTATCCCTGGCCATAGTATCAGCTGCCTCAGTTTCGGGCAAAATAAGCGAGATGCGTTTTTCAGCAATCCCCACCGTGCTATCATGCACTATTCTTTCGTGGTAAACAGCATCAGCCTTTTTTACTATTACTACGCTATCTTTTTCAGCAACAATATTGCGCTGTGCAGTTTTATGCGAAGTGGTTTTCCGCGCCGGGCAGCAGCCATAACAGCCAGCCATCAGGCAAAGGGCGAGTAAAATCGGGACGGTTAGGTACATAGGCCTGTGGCCTGTTTCAGGTAAACTATAACTGCGTTGCATATAATATTTTGATTCCTTTTACATCAGGCAGCACTGCCTGAATCAATCTTGTTAGCTGCTTGCGAAATGCCATCCGGTAAGCCCTTTACTTTTTCAAAAGCAGTAATGCCTGCTGCGCCTAGTACCACAACTATTAGTCCATCATAAACATGGTAGTCAAGGCTCTTGCCCGAAACAACACTGAATATTATGATACCAAATAACACCATCGCCCCCACTATAGCTATCACGCGCTTCGAGCTTATCGCCCCGCTCTCCGATAGCATTTTGTAAATAAAATCTTTGCACATGCTTTTAATGTTTTGTTAGTTCATTCTTGTACCACGGTACCATTAGGAAATGCGGAATTAAGTGCCGCACAATTGAGCCATCGAGCAATTAGCCGATTCAGCCAGTATTCTGGTCATTCTTGTACCATTAGGGAATTAAGTATCGTACAATTGAGCCGTTGAGCAATAAGCCATTATTCGTGTTATTTTGAACATGCTTTATACCGATTGGACATTAAAAGGCAGCATCAGCAGTAGTTTGGATACAAAAGTAAACGCAGTATAGCCATTCCCCTTGGAAGGGGAGTGAGGGGATGTTCACATGCCTAGGTTTGATGTGCAATTGGTATTTAATGTTTTGTAGTTTCATCCTTGTACCATACTACCAATAGAAAATGCAGAATTAAGTATCGGATAATTAAGCCATTATTCTGGTCATTCTTGTACCATTAGGAAATTAAGTATCGGCCAATTGAGCCATTGAGCAATTAAGCCATTCAGCCATTATTAGTATCATTTCATTTCCAGGCTCCTCATCCGCTCATGCAGGTCATCTATGCGTTCCTTATGAAACTGTAATTGTTCCTTATGCGAAGTCGTAATGCTGCCCAGGTTTTCTAGTTTCTCCACAATAGCATCAAGGCGCTTTATTACCTGGCTCGTAACAAACTTTATTACAAAGCCCATCACCGTTCCAATACAGGTAATCACAATGCCTAGAAACCACATCTGTACCGTGTTCATTGTTTATTCGTTTTGTAATTAGGTAATAGCCGCCCCTCAGCAGAAATGATAAGGGCCACACCACAACAAATGTGGCCCTTCGGGATGTGAAGTACTGTCATCCTTTTTTTATAAAGGAGGTTGTGCCCTTTGTCGCAATAGGCCTTGCACCATACTGCCAATATTTTGTTAGTGCTTGTCGGGTTCTATCCGTTATTGCGGCCTCATCGTATCAGTAGCTGCCCTTTCCAGGTGCCGGTATAAACACCAGTGCCTTTCCACCTTAGCCTGATATTGGTGTAAGGCCAACCCTGGATATAGTGCCCGAAAACTTGGGCCCCAATGGCAGTTTTTACCGAGTCTGTGTACAGAGTAACATAACCCGTTGCAGTACCCGAATCAATAGAAGCCTCCGTATACACCACACATCCATAAGATGGCCCGGCAGATTGTGTATAGGTAAACTGTGTCGTTACGCTATGATGTGCCCCGGCTATTTTTTGGTTCATAGTATCCAGGTTGCGGGTAATGTTGTTCACAGTGCGCAACGTAGTGAAATAGGGGCCTACCCTCAATCCGTTATAGCCAAGCACGCCGGTAAACGCGCCGCTCGATATGACTTCGGGGTTGGTTACATCATAAGTGGCGGTTTGTGCGAAATGCTTGAAAGGGGTACAGGTAACCGTACAGATAGCCAACAAGGCCGTGAGCAGTATTTTCATTTTGAAAGGATTTTGATGCCAGTCGGCATATTTTAGTTAATTGGTTAGCTTTCAGCAAGCAGCGGGCATTTGGAGTGGCATAAAGCAGATGCCCTACGTGTGGTTTTTTCTCAAAACTTCTATTCACTCATAGGCTACTTGCCCCACAACACTATGCTGCTGACTGTACGATTGCTACAATGCCTTTCTCATCTGCCCTGCGTTTGCGGGATCCAATGCGTACCAGTAAAGAGTAGATATCGCCATAATATTGTGGGTCGCCAACCTTTTCAAAGAAGCGTATTTCGCCAATTGCGCGTTCCACACAATTTACCTGCCAGCAAAGCACTGTGTCATTATCGTCAGCGGCGGGTGCAGCACCTACCCCTTTCACAACTGGCGTAGTGGTATTGTCATAAATAACTGTACTACTGCGCATATAAATATCAAACCCGAAAAGCCTGCCCAGTTTGCCATCCTTCACATCGTAAGCAGCAGAAAAATCTCTGTATTGGGTGGCGCTCATATCGTCTGTCAGCTGGCTGAACATATCCGCGCTTATTAAAGCCACACGGCCTTCCATCGGTATGTTTTGTTTATCCAGTACAGTGCTGGCACGCTTGAGGTCCCCAACAGTAAACCTGCCCCTGTTCCCGGTAGTGCTGGCCAGGTGGCTCGCTGTTGCAGCGCCCGATGTCCTGAGTATATTGCTGACGGTTGCGGCAGTTGGTGCCCAGCTATTAAGTATATTCTCGGCAACAATTTCCCTTAACGACGACTCATGTTCGCCCAATACGCTTTCACGTTTATTATAACTGAGTTCAATAGTGTCAGCATTCGTTATCAGTATCGGGGCTGAAGTATACTGGTCCAGGGCATACGTGATATCAGAGTCATTACGTTGCACAACCATAACAGGTAGCGACGTTACATTCTTCGAAATTGCAGGTGGTGCGCCGGCCTGTGGTATATGCACGACTTTGCCTTGCAAAACATACTGGCTGGCATTAGTTGACTGC
>CANBTK010000359.1 GCA_947372365.1 Flavipsychrobacter stenotrophus
GTCTATGAACTGGAAGGCGATTTCGTAAATGCCTACAAGGCATTTACGACAACTATACGGCTGAAGCCAGATTATGCCATGGCTTACTACAGTAGGGCCAGTGTGAATGATGCAATGGGCGATGAAAGGGGCTATGCCAAAGATATCGCAAAAACTATCGAACTAAAGAAGGATTTCTTTGTTGCTGTGTTTGCTAAGGCGAGGACAGATTACACTAAAGGGGACCTGAAGAAAGCAATTGTTGGCTTCTCAGATGCTATTAACATACGCCCCGATTTTTATATAGCTTATAGCATGCGTGGGTCATGCAAATTCAAATCAGGCGATATAGATGGCGCCATCAGCGACTACAATATGGAAATCAAACTGATGCCAAACCATATTATGGGCTATGTAAACAGGAGTGTCGCGTACGCCGAAAAGAAAGACTACAGGTCTGCTATCAATGATATTACAACAGCTATGGGCATTGACCCAATGTGGTCGCAGGCATATATATACCGTGGCCTCTATGAAATAAAGAGCAACAATAAAGACAGCGGCTGCCTTAACTTCAGGCTGGCACAGAAGATGAATAACCCTGCCGCAGATCAGTATATGAAAGAGTACTGCAAATAGCCCCCCCCGGAGTACATTTAGTGGCAGTTTTAGTACAGTTGGTTGCTCATTTGTAGTAGCATATGGCGAAGCCCTGCATTTTCTTGCCAATACCTGCCTGAAAATTTGCTTTTGAAAAGATACCTCCCTATATTGTTGCTATATAAAATGTGCACCCATTGTTTTTATGGCTAATTCAGAGACTCCATTAAGCGTATTGCTCGTTGACGATGAAATTGAAGCATGCAGGAACTTAAAAAGCATACTTCTTGAATTTATTGACCCCAATATTAATATTGTTGGCGTAGCCCACAGTACTGCCGAAGCTGAAAAGCAACTACAGGTGCACAACCCCGATGCTGTGTTCCTGGACATTGAGATGCCAAACGAAAATGCGTTCCAATTTCTGGAACGGGTGTCGCCTATACATTTTGAGGTGGTTTTTGTAACTGCTTATGACGAATATGCTATCAGGGCATTTAAACTGAATGCTGTAGATTACATACTTAAGCCAATAAGCATAAGCGAACTGGCTAATGCTGTTGTGAAACTGAAAGAAAGGATGCGTTACAAATCGCTGATAGGTGCAGGCGGTAATGGTAACAATGACTTTAGCGAAGTATCTAAGCAAATAACCAACAAAGCGAAGCTTAACAAAATAACACTTAAAGGCAACAACAATGTAGAACTGGTGAGCTTTAAAGACATTATTTATGTTGAAGCATTTGGTAAATACTCAAAGGTGTTCTTCCTGAAAAATAATACTGTTGTCGATATCCTTACCAGTTATGCAATATCAGACTACGAAGAGCTGCTGCCCAATGAGGTGTTTTACCGCATACACAAATCATTCCTTATCAACTGCGCCCACATTAAGCAGATTCATAAGGACGATACCACCAGCCTTACTATGAATTACTCTATAACTATCCCTGTAAGCAGGAGGAGGTTTAGTAGTTTGCTGGAGTTTTTACAAACTAAACCAAGCTTTAATGATTAGGAGGTTTTTAAATATCATCCTGGTCACACTCTCATTTTTCTTTATGCCCGTATTATACGGGCAGGACTTTCCCAAACTCCACTTTACCGTCAGCGACGGGCTACCCAGCAATACTGTCTATTATGTCTACAAAGATTCCCGTGGTTTTCTGTGGATTGCCACAAACAAAGGGCTAGCCCGCTACAACGGCGTTAAGTTCGAGGTTTTTACTACTGCCGATGGCATGGCCGATAATGAGATTTTCAACATTCAGGAAGATTATTATGGCCGGATATGGCTGGCAACCTACAATGGCTACTTATGTTATTTTAAAGATAACCGCTTCTATACAGCTAAAAATACGCCCTACCTTAAAAGGCCATTTAAGAATACGGTGATAAAGAAGATAATTGTGGAGTATGATAGTAGCGTAACAATGATATTTGCCAATACCTCTAAGATGGTCAATATAGGGCGGGATAAGCTATCGCTCGTTTATGCTCAAAATGACACTGACGATAAGCAATTTTTGTATGTAAATAAAATCGCCAAAGACTGTTATAAATTTTTTTACCAGAATTTTAAACGGATTGTAGATACCAACCACAGGGAATTGAGTAAATCCCTTATGAATTATTCCTATGGTGGCAAACCATGTACCGATTTAGACGTTTCCATAAGCCAGGATCAGAAGTACATTTTCTGTAAGCACTTTATTTTCACCCCTGAAATGAAGTTGATAAAAACCCTGCCCGAAAAGCCCGCTAATTACCCTGTAGTAAAATCATATTATTTTGACAATAGTAATAATATGGTTTGCGGCACAGCAGATGGTATATATATAAATGACAGTATACATATGTTGCCGGGTAGCATAGTTACATCCGCCACTCAGGACCTGCAAGGAAATTTATGGGTGAGTACCCTCAACGACGGCTTGTATTTTATCAACTACACCAAATCTAAATCGGGTTTTTACAACAATGCCTATACCGGCGAAATATGGTATGCCTATGTAGCTAATGGTAGCCTGTTCTACACAAATTCCGACAATAATTTTTATGAGCTGAAGAATTACGGGCCTACAGTGGCCTTTGATTACACCAGGTATAAGGCTGCCGAATATGCCAATAACCATGCTTTCCTCGTTTTTAAAGATGGTGGGCCTAACCAGTATAGTTACCTCAATTTTTATAAGAATTATATTTTTTATATTCAGGATATTACTGGCGAGAGGAAGTTAAATGTTGGCTTGCACCCATTTAACGAAGCCCAAATAGTAAAATCAATTGCTGAAGCAAAAGGGCAGGTTTATATAAGGACGAGGAACCGGGTATATTCTATAAAAACCTCGCATTTTAAGAACCTTGCAACGCTCAATGTCAAGAACCTTTTATTAGCTGATAACCCCGACATTATTCGTGCTTACGGCCGTACGCCACAAAACGATATTTGGTTTTCGTCCAATTTTGGGGTTTATAAAATTATAAATGCCCAGGACTCCATTCAGAAGCAATTTGACGATATTACATTCAATAAGTTCGATTTTTTGGGCAAATACCTTATTGGCTACACGCTGGACGGGAATATGCAGCTGGTATGCAGCAATATTGACGGAGTGCCGGTTATTGATACGATCAGGCAACCGGGTATATGGGATATGTTTTACAAAATTGACAGCACCCACATGCTCATAAGTACCAACGACCTTTACCGCCTCTTTACGATAAACCCACCAGGGTCGCGGCAACCTTATTCTATAACTGTGCTTGAGAACCCTTTTGTCCCCTTAAAAGGCGACCCACAGTGTGCAGTGGCTGCCGATAGAAATTTTTGCTACTTTTTTTCTAAAGGATCCATAATGAAGCTGAGTACCAGCGACCTTTTTTCTAAACCAAGGCCACCACAGCTTTTCTTTAATTTTATGAGGTTTGGCGGGCGCAACTACGCGATGGACAAAGAGCTGAAAGTTGACTATAGCAGCCAGAAGAATATCTCTATTTCGTTCTCTACTTTGTCATTTTCAGGGAAGAATATTTCCTATTTATACTCAGTGTCAAAAACAGAACAGGACAACTTTGTTGTGCTGAAAGGCGAAAATATTGACTTCATTGTACCCGGCTACGGAAAATGGATTATTAAGGTTAAAGCCAAAAGTATGTCCAGCGACTATTGCGAGCCTATTGTGTACGTACTGGAAATACGCCCTCCCTTCTGGGCAACGTGGTGGTTCAATACTATTTGTATTGTTATAGCCACTTCGCTGGTTGTATTAGGAGTGCGGTACCGAATACAATGGGTAATAAGAAAATCGGAAAAAGAGAATGAGAATAAAATAAGGTTCATGAAATC
>CANBTK010000360.1 GCA_947372365.1 Flavipsychrobacter stenotrophus
GTTATGAATCAGGAGGAGCACCACAAGAAAATAACTTTTATTGATGAATATAAAAATATGTTGCAAAAATTTGATGTTAATTATGATGAACGCTATATCTTTAAGTTACCGGAAGAGTAATCATTTACAATAGGATAGCCCTTACAGGGCATCAGCCCATTTTGCACATGTTTACTACAAACCGACAGCCCCTATGGGGCAGATATTTAAAAAAACATTTTTAAATGCAAAAACTCAAAAAGGGAAAAGTGCCGGTTGTAATTATTGATGAATCTTTGGATAGATACAATAATGTTGTGCTTTTTCCCGAAAAGTTAGCAAAAACCAACGAAATGCTACGTACCGTTGGTTTGCCTAAAGGGTTTCATGTTTAATGAAATATCCTCATAGGTGATCCGTTTTCTTATCTTTTTCATCTGAATCAGCTTCTGCTGTCAACTCAATTCATATTATTAATTTACATATTTGCAGTTAAAATAGCGTTAAACTAAATGCAATAGGTTTGATGCTGTTAGCTACCGCCTATTTTTGTACCTTTGCGCACTTTTTGTAAAGTATAATGACAGATTTACTCGCACAGGTTGACCGTAACAGATTGCCACAGCATATTGCTATCATTATGGACGGCAATGGAAGGTGGGCCCGCGACCGCGGCGAAGACAGGGTTTATGGCCACTACGAGGGCGTAGTGAGTGTGCGCGAAATTGTGGACGCTTGCGGCGAGCTGGGTGTGGGCTACCTTACCCTTTATGCTTTCTCCGCAGAAAACTGGAACAGGCCGAAGGCGGAAGTAGATGCACTTATGGAATTACTGGTGAATACCATAAGGAAGGAAGTGGACGACTTAAAGAAAAATAACGTGCGCCTGCACGTAATTGGCGATTTTGCCAGCCTGCCAGAGATGGCGCAGAAGGAAATGGGCGAGGGCATGGAAATGACCGCAATGAATACGGGCCTAAACCTGATACTGGCACTTAGCTACAGCTCTCGGCAGGAAATAGTGATGGCAGCGAGGAAACTGGCTGAAATGGCTACCAATGGCACGCTGAAGCCCGAAGATATTACCGATGAAGTATTCCACAGGTGCCTGGACACAGCCCTTTTCCCTGACCCTGAGTTAATGATACGCACCAGCGGCGAAAACAGGATTAGTAATTTCCTGCTTTACCAGCTGGCTTATTCCGAGCTTTATTTTACGCCGGTGCATTGGCCTGATTTCCGCAAGCACAATTTATATGAGGCCCTGCTCGATTACCAGCGCCGTGAACGCCGTTTTGGCAAAACAAGTGAACAAATTCAAAAGAACAACATCCCTAATGTATAAAGCCTCCCTGAAATACGGATTATTAGCCATGTGCCTTGTGGGTACGCTTACCTCCAGTGCCCAGTTGGGCGGGCGTGGCGGCGGCCTTAAGAGCATGGCTTCGCAACCAGCTGAACCAGAGAAGAATAAACCCGTAGAGTACGAAATAGGCGGTATTAAAGTACAGGGCAATAATTACCTTGATGCCGACCTTATTGAGGCGGTAACCAACCTTGCAGTAACACAAAAAATACATTTGCCTAATGACGAGGCTATAGCCAAAGCAATCCGCAGCCTGTGGAAGCAAGAGTTGTTCTCAAATGTGAATATTATTATTGAAAAATATATTGATGATAAGATATTCCTTATCATTCAGGTTGAAGAGCGCCCACGCCTCAGCAGCTTTAAATTCAGGAACATAAAGACCGCGGAAGCAAAGGAGCTGAAAGGCAAATTGCCACTGGTTTCGAATAAAGTTGTAACAGAGGCTACCAAGAAAGAAGCTGTGGTGCGCATCCGCAAGTTTTATGTAGATAAAGGTTATGGCCGTGTAAAGGTGGCTGTTGCTGAGCGCAAGGACACATCGGGTATTAACAAGGTAACACTTACTTTTACTATTGATAAGGGCAGCAAAACCCATATCAACCAGATAAATATCGTTGGCCAGGAGCATGCCAGCGAGGGCCGACTGAAAAAAACTTTAAAATCAACTAAGGAAATGACCCGCATTACGCTGCATCCTGATGATGAGCAGAATGCATACCCGGTTGAAAAAAGGTCGTTCCGCAAATACATGAAGCAGTTTGGCTTCCTTTCGCCTTCTAAAACATTAGATGCCCTTGACCCTTATTTCAGGTTCAAGTTATTTTCAGGCTCTAAGTTTAACCAGTCTAAGTTCGAAAGCGATAAGCAGGCGATGGTGGCTTACCTTAACACCCTTGGCTACCGCGATGCGGCTGTAGTTGCAGATACGGTATACCCTGTTAAAAATGGCAATATCAATGTTGATATAAGGGTAAAGGAAGGCGACAGGTATTACTTTGGCGATGTAACCTGGAAAGGCAACACCAAATATTCGGCTGAATTCCTTACTAAGACATTGGGCATCAAGAAGGGCGATATCTACAACCAGCAGTTGCTGGAAACACGTATTGGCCGCCAGCTGAACCCTGAAGGGGGCGAAGACGTAAGCAGCCTTTACATGGATGATGGCTACCTGTTCTTTAATATTGACCCGGTGGAAGCATCAATAGTTAATGATACCATTAATTATGAAATGCGCATTACCGAAGGTGCACAGGCAACCATTCGCGATATATCTATTTTTGGTAACGACCGCACTAACGACCACGTTGTGCGCCGCCAGCTATATACATTACCGGGCAATAAGTTCAGCCGTACTGACCTTGTGCGCTCTAACCGTGAAATTGCGCAGCTAGGCTTCTTTGACCCTGAAAAGGTGGGCATACAGCCTAAGCCGCACCCTGAAGATGGTACTGTGGATATAGAATATACCGTGGTTGAAAAATCGAGCGACCAGTTGCAGCTTTCCGCCGGTTTTGGCGGTGGTGTTAACTTCTATGGCAACGTAGGTATTACCTTTAATAATTTCTCTATCCGCAATATCTTAAGGCCTAGCAAGTGGGACCCACTGCCAGTAGGCGATGGCCAGAAGTTTGGTATCAACTATGCATCTAACGGTGCGTATTATAACTCGCTCACAACGTCATTTACTGAGCCTTGGCTGGGTGGTAAAAAGCCTAATGCGTTCACGACTAACTTTACCTACAGCCGTTATTCGTCAGCCCCGGCAGGTACCAACCCTCTTAACTCATACCTGCGTATGGTAGGCGGTGGCGTATCAATGGGCAAAAGGCTTAACTGGCCCGATAACTTCTTTATATTTAACTACGGTTTATACTACAACAACTACCGCCTTAAGGATTACACATTGGTAAATGACTTTACCAATGGTTATGCCAATGACCTCCATTTCAAGTTTGTTATATCTCGTAATAATATTGACCAGCCGTTATACCCAAGGAGTGGCGCCAACGTATCGTTTACCTTCCAGGTAACACCGCCGTTCAGCGCATTCAGCAACAAAAACTATGCTGGCGAAACATCGGCCGAGAAATACAAATGGATAGAGTACCACAAGTACAAGTTCGTAGCTGATTTCTACCAGAAGGTAGCCGGCAACCTTGTGTTGAGGCTGGCATCTAAATATGGCTTCCTTGGTTATTATAACAAAGACATTGGCTTCTCTCCGTTTGAGCGCTTCCAGTTAGGTGGCGATGGCTTGTCAGGCTACTCTTATTTTGTAGGTAAAGACATTGTGGCCCAGCGCGGTTACGAAGTATATGCCAATGCTGCTACTATCTACAATAAGTACACTGCTGAATTGCGCTACCCATTCTCCCTGCAGCCAACTGCTACCATTTATGGAATTATGTTTGTGGATGCGGCTAATGCATGGAGCAATTTTAAAGACTACAATCCGTTTAAGCTGAACAGGGACGTAGGCCTTGGCGTAAGGCTGTTCCTGCCTATGTTTGGCTTGTTAGGGCTTGACTATGGCATAGGAATTGATAGGTATAACTCATCGGGCGCTACCAGCATTA
>CANBTK010000361.1 GCA_947372365.1 Flavipsychrobacter stenotrophus
CTGCTTTGCCGATAGGCCCGAGTTTAAGGTATGCTCTATGGGTATGAGTTCCGATTATGGGCTGGCAATTGAGGCTGGCAGCAATATGGTGCGCATAGGTAGCTTACTGTTTGGTAGCAGGGTATAAGCCACCACAACGCAAGGGTAACTTTATGCCTGCGTGGCCTCTTTTTCAATGCTCACTTCCATCCACTTAAAGCCTATGGCAGTTATGGCCCCTACCCCGCCTATAACCCACCAGAGCGTGTAGTAGCCATAGGCTTCTACAATATGGGTGCCACAGTAAGGGCCCAGTACCTGGGCTATAGACCAACCTGCTGTAAGCAGGCCTGCATATTGGCCCCGGTTGGTATCGGTAGTGCGGCTCACCATAAAAGTGTTCATAAACGGCATGGCCATCATTTCGCCCAGCGTCACCAACAACGTGCTCACTACCGCCACCGCCCAGCCATGAGGCATAATATTAAACACCACAAATGATGCCGCCATTACCAAAGTGCCTACAGCCATAACCGTCAGGTTCTTGTTGTGCCGCTCCAGCTTAAACACCAGGGCCATTTCAAAAAGTGCTATAATAATGCCATTTACCGCCATTATAATACCAATGTGGGCAGGCGTAAACTTCAGCTCTTCCCTGAAGAATACGGGTATGGTAGTAAACATCTGAAAGAAGCTGAACGCAAATAGTATGGTAAGCACAATAAAAACCATGTAGTATTTATCGCTGTAAGCCGACTTGCCCCTATCCTTGTTTTTGAGCTTTTCTTTGGTGAAGGCAGGTGTCTGGGTATTCCTTTGCGGGGCCAGAACCGCACGCAGCAGTATAGCCGCACCTATATTGGTAAGGCCATCTATATAAAACAGCAATTGGTAGTTTTTTGAAGCAATGATGCCGCCAAACGCACTGCCCAATGCCCAGCCGAGGTTAATGGCCAGCCTGTTTAGCGAATAACAGCGGGTGCGGTTTTGCTCATTGCTGTACTGTGCTATAGCGGTAGAATTGGCAGGGCGGAAAGCTTCGTTCAGCACAGCCAGCACAAAAGTGCAGATGCAGATGGGCACATATTCGCTCATCTGGCTCAGTACAAAAAACATAATACCGCCACACACCAGCGCTGAAAGCTGCACATTGTAGAACCCTAGTTTATCGGTAAGCTTGCCGCCCAGTACGCCGCCGCAAATAGCGCCCGCCCCAAAAATAGCCATTACAAGCCCCGCCTTGGCTATGCCATAGTGCCGCGACTGGGTAAGGTACAGCGTCATGAAGGGCACTACCATGGTGCCTGACCTGTTAATGAGCATTACCAGCGATAGCCACCACGTAGCAGGCGACAGCCCGCTATATGCATTTTTGTAAATTTTAGCTACATATCCCATCCTATTTTCAGCACCAGGTTTATAATCGTCGCAAATATTATAAATTTATCGGCAAATAGGGATACATTTTATCCATAGCAGCATAATAAAGTACAATAAATGGTAGAAGCAATTAAGGGGCGGTGGTTTTTAATATTGTGTGTGGCTGCTTTTATAGCACTGAAAATACCTGTGATGCACTACCCCTTCTTCTGGGACGAATCATGGTCTTATGTGCCGGGCGTAAAGCTGATGGCGCAGCATGGCCCCAGCCTTATGCCCAATGCCATTGATTTGTTTTATTCGCGTGGGCACCCACTGCTTTTTTATGCATCGGCTGCGGCATGGCTCAGGCTTTTTGGCACGTCTAATATTGCCATGCACAGCTTTGGGCTGTTTATCTCGGTACTGCTGCTCATTACCATCTACGAGGCCAGCCTGAGGCTCTTTAACAAAAAGGTGGCCCTGCTGGCACTGCTGCTGGTAAGCGGGCAGGTTATCTTTTTTGTACAATCTACCATGGTACTGCCGGAGGTAATGATAGCCTGGCTGTCGCTGCTCACCCTTTACTTTTATGCCTCGCAAAAGTACTGGGCCACCTTCCTTGCCTGCACCGCACTGCTTTTCACCAAAGAAAGCGGCATGGCATTGGGGCTTGTTTTAGGCATACATGCTACTATTTACCTGTTTAACAAAACAGCCTCCCCCGCCCAAAAAGCCAAAAACTTCCTGCCTGTGTTTTGTGCGGGCTTGTGCATAGGTGCATTCTACCTGCTACAAAAAAAGCTCAATGGCTGGTACCTGTTCCCTGAGCATACCGGGCTTATAGACCTGGGGTGGGTTATGTTTAAAGGCAAGCTGAGGTTTTGTGCCGAAATCATTTTTTACCACCAGGCAAGGGCATGGCTGTTTGGGCTGCTGATAGCCAGTAGTGTGCTGGCAGCGGTAAAAACCGGGAATTTCCGCTATGCACTGCCCGTGGTTACGGGCTTGCTGTTGTTTATTTATATAGGGGAGTCTTTTGGCTACCTTACCCGCAGGCTGTTTATCCCGTTTATTTTTATATCCCTTATACATACTTTTTACTCCCTCATAAAGCTAAACCCAGGCAGCAGCACTGCAGGCAAACGGTTCATCTACCTCGCGCTGTTTTTTATGGGGGTGTACCTGTCCTTTTCGTCGCTCAACTTCTTTACCGACCGCTACCTGCTATGCTGCATTGTGGTGTTTTTAATACTGGCGGCATGGTGTTTTGAGCTTTTGGTGGCCCAACTTAAAAACGTTTTTATTTTCCTGGTGGCCGATTGCATTATTATTATATGCTGTGGGTTCAAATTCAACAAGGGCATTAATGACACCAGCCTTGCCGCTTACCCGGCTATGGAGGTGCAACAAGATATAGTGGCCTATTTTGAAACCCACCAGCTATACGGCAAGGGCATTTCCGCCTTCTCGCAACTGCAAAGGGCGCACCTCACTACCCCGCTCACTGGCTTCCGGCATACCACTGATTCGTTTACCCATGTTACCAATGGCATCAGCCCGGCAACCGATTTTGTGATTAAGGACAATATTGAAATTGACAGTTCCGCTAACAACACCTGGGCACCCGAGGGTTTCCAGCAGGTGTACCAGGTGACGAGGGGTGAAGCCTGGGGGGCTGTTTATGGGAGGAAGTAGCCAAATGCCCAAGGGAATATTTTAATTTGTTATCAGGCTTTACTAACTTTAATACGCTCCTTGCCCTATAAAATGAGAAAATACTTATTCCTATTACTTATCTGTTGCGCTTATTTATTGGCTGATTGCAGGAAGCAAAGCTCTGTTGCGCCGCCTACAACTAGTACAAACCACCAACCTATTGCAGTGGCGCTAACTTCGCATTTTAGCTATAAGAATGGTAGTTATTGGGTATACAGGGATTCTATCACCGGCCGCAGGGACAGTTTTTATACCTTATGGAATTTTACAGGTTTTGAATATGTACATTACAGCCAGGACTACGGGTATTACTTTTGCGACATACAGATCAATAGTTTGAACATTGACAGCCCTTCAATTGCAGACACTGTTGTATGGAAGTACCATATGGAAAGAAGCACTTTTAATGCCTTGGTTTTAGGCAAAGCCTCATATAACCCGTTTCTGGTTTACCCGTTTGAGTTAGGCTCTGGCGGCTGTATTGAAATGCATACTGCATTCACAATCAATGGGCGCGCTTTTCAGAATGTGGCAGAAATCAACCATTGGCCCGACAAATTTTATATTAATGACAGCATAGGCATAGTCAAAATGCGGCTGGGGCAATCTGATACCGCACCGCCTACCCAGGTTTGGGAATTACAAAGGTGGAAGGTTGTCAAATAAGCCTCCCCTACATCACCACCCCGCCTATCAGCACCTTATCTACCGGGTTATTGCCGTAGTCGTAGGGGATGTATGCCAGCGAAGGCATGGGCTTGGTAATAATGAGGTTGGCGCGCTTGCCGGGCTTTATGGTGCCCAGTTCGTTTTGCAGTTCCATGGCGGCAGCGCCATTCAGGGTTACCGCATGTATGGCTTCCTCGGG
>CANBTK010000362.1 GCA_947372365.1 Flavipsychrobacter stenotrophus
TTCATGCCTATATTTTTAAGTGGTCTCTAATTCAAAATAACCATATTATTTCATGCTCAGCTTTAAAGCGCCCTTGTTGGGTACAATTGGTCTAAGAATGTTTGTTTTTGCACACAGCAACTGTTTTACTTTGGAGTGTAGGTGCTTAAAAGCGCATCAAGCCCTTCTGCTTCTTCCCTCTTACTGTCATCATCGTAGATATCCTCCAACCTATTTTGCACTAGCCGAAAATCATCCTCCCTTTCTATCTTGCCTTTTTTAAGGAGGCGCTTTACCTTTTTTATATTATCTATTTTATAGTTGTTTAGGTTTTCTCCAAACTTGCTCATAAGCAGTTCGTTCAAATCATAAATTTCTTTCGCCGATCCACCTCTCGCAATATCATTTAGTTCTGCACAAATTATTTTGAGGCCCTTTAAATTATTTTTTTGAAACGCTTCATTAATGGCTTCTGTAAGCATTTGATACAAGTTGGCTGCTTCTTGCGGGGAGGCAAATCCGTTGCTATTTTTTACAATAAAATTTGTAATTGCTAAACTCCAGTCCCGGAGCCACACCAGTTCCCCTTGCTTAGCGCCCACTATTTTCTTATTCATATTTTATCACTGTTTATCGTATCAAAGCAGGATGCGAAATGGCAATTAGGTACATAAAAGTAAATGTAGCGAATCGCACCAATACCCACAAGCCCTCTGTGCCTACATAATACCTGATGCTTTGTGCGATCAGTGCAAAATGTTGCCGTAAAAAGCAGTGGAGGGATGAGGGTAGTTTAAGTAGTCAACTACATGCCACGCAGCTTACTTCCCCTACACATAAAACACAAAATCAACATATATGTGCAAAACCGCAAGCAAAACCCAATAAATGCAGCTTTTTTCTCCTGCTTTTTTCATTTTTCTTTTTTCTTTTGCCTTCAACCCTTACCTTTGCGCAAAATTTCACAAGGATTCACTTTTTTATATACTATAATTTATGCCAAACGTTGGTAAAATCAAGCAAATAATTGGTCCGGTTGTGGACGTTTATTTTGGTGGCGACAGCAAATTGCCTGAGATTTTTAACGCCCTGGAGCTTACTCGTGAGAACGGTGACAAACTGGTGCTCGAAGTTCAGCAGCACTTAGGGGAAGATAGTGTTCGTGCAGTAGCGATGGACGGTACCGAAGGTTTGGTGCGCGGCACTGAAGTAAGGGATACCGGCAAAGCGATAGCAATGCCTATCGGCGAGCAAATCAACGGCCGCCTGTTCAATGTAACAGGTGACGCTATTGACGGCCTCCCAGCCCCAGACAAAACTAATGGCCGCCCGATACACGCCAAGCCGCCAAAGTTTGAAAACCTGACCACTTCATCTGAGATACTTTACACAGGTATCAAGGTAATTGACCTTATTGAGCCATATGCTAAAGGTGGTAAAATTGGTTTGTTCGGTGGTGCCGGTGTGGGCAAAACAGTATTGATACAAGAGCTTATTAATAATATCGCAAAAGCCTATGCCGGCCTTTCGGTATTTGCAGGCGTTGGTGAGCGTACACGTGAAGGTAATGACCTGATGCGTGAAATGATTGAAGCAGGTATTGTAAAATACGGCAAAAAATTCATGCACAGCATGGAAGAAGGCGGCTGGGACCTGAGCTCTGTTGACCTGGAAGAACTGAAAGACAGTAAAGCTACTTTTGTATTCGGACAGATGAATGAACCTCCTGGCGCTCGTGCCCGTGTGGCGCTTTCAGGCCTTACTATCGCTGAGTATTTCCGCGATGGTGATGGCACAGGCAAAGGTAAAGACATCCTTTTCTTCGTTGATAACATCTTCCGTTTCACACAGGCAGGTTCCGAAGTATCGGCGCTTCTTGGCCGTATGCCATCAGCGGTGGGCTACCAGCCTACACTGGCTACCGAAATGGGTTTGATGCAGGAACGTATCACTTCTACCAAGAACGGTTCTATCACATCAGTACAGGCGGTTTATGTACCTGCGGATGACTTGACCGATCCGGCTCCGGCTACAACCTTCGCCCACCTTGATGCAACTACGGTACTTGACCGTAAAATTGCGGATTTGGGTATCTACCCTGCGGTAAACCCACTGGAATCTACTTCACGTATCCTTACACCAATCATAGTTGGCGACCTTCACTACAACTGCGCTAACCGCGTTAAGCTGATATTACAGCGCTACAAGGAGCTGCAGGATATCATCGCTATCCTTGGTATGGATGAGCTGAGCGAAGAAGATAAAATGACAGTAGCACGTGCCCGTAAAGTACAGCGCTTCCTGTCACAGCCTTTCCACGTAGCAGAAGCGTTCACAGGCCTTAAGGGTGTACTCGTACCTATCGAAGACACAATCAAAGGTTTCAACATGATTATGGATGGCGAAGTGGACGAATACCCTGAAGCAGCGTTCAACCTTGTTGGTAACATTGATACGGCCATTGAAAAGGGCAAGAAATTGATGCAGCAGGCTAAGAACTAATTTTGATAGGGTCGTAAGTCTAAAGTAGAAAGTAGAAAGCCGGCAGTAGCCCGAACGAAACTAAATACTTTGGCATAAAAACGCTTTCGACTTTATACTTTTGACTTTATACTAATAAAAAGAAACATGCAGTTAGAAATATTAACACCCGAGCACAAAGTATTTAGTGGCAACGTTTACGGCATTCAGTTGCCGGGCGTAGAAGGCTCCTTCGAGATACTTGACAAACACGCGGCAATGATTGCCGCCCTTGGCAAGGGTAAAATGAAGGTGCTTATTGACAAGCATAACACCGACATTTACGAAATATCAGCAGGTTTTGTTGAAGTACTGGACAACAAAGCCAGCGTACTGATAGAAGACGCTACTGCGCTTGCATAAGTACAAATACTATTACAGAACAAAACGGGGTGCTTTGCAAAAAGCATCCCGTTTTTGTTTGTCGGCATCCATACTGATTGAACATTAAAAAACGGCATCAACAGTAGACTGAACATAACAGCAAGCGCAGCATAGCTATTCCCTTTGGAAGCTACCGTGTACCCACAAGTTATTATCCAGAATGTGCTTTGCCCCGGAAGGGTTATCGGTTTGTAGCAAACCTTTGAATTTTATGGACAATACCCAGTATGGGCTATCCGATGTTGTATTGTAAAGGATAGCCCATACTGGGCACTGCCATTTGGGGGCTTTCTACTACAAACCGATAGCACCTACGGCGCATTCTATGTTATGTAATACTAATTAAAAAGATGTGGGTACACCGTAGCCTTGGAAAGTTGCCAGCCAAAGCACGAGCGGAGCTCTGAGGGGATGTTTATATGCCGAAGTTTGGTGTGCACTTGGTATTACATACCACCCTTTTAGGGACCGGGGTGGCTAGATTGCAGTTTAAAAACCAATTGGCTGTATTATTTCACCCGAAAGACTCCATTTTTTTCCTTGAAATCCTCCAATGCCTCAATTTCCTTAGTTATTTTTTCGCGCCATTTCTTGATAACACAGCCTTGGCAGGCGCTTCTTTTCAATTCCTTTTTAAAATCATCTACGTCCTGAGCACAGAATGTCCTCATCATAACAACCTCTCCATCAAGATAGGCTTTGTAGGCATGCTCTATAGTTGTTTCACTCAAAAATTTTCTGATCTTCCGCGTATGTAGTTCATAAATATCAAACTGGACTTGAGCCGCCTCTAATGCCACCGGAGTCCGGGCAACAGTGTAGGATGCCTTCATGTTAAAACATGTTGATATAAAATACTCAACCTTATAACTGAACGAATCTCTGCTCACAAAATAACCACCCAGCAACTCGATAACTGCATGTAAGGAATCGAAATTTAATTTCTTTGAGTACGTCGGATAAAATAGTTCTGATGCCGGGTGGATGTTGTTGGCAATTATAGAGTCGGTAATACGCTTACGTATTGCTTTGCGCCTGTTAA
>CANBTK010000363.1 GCA_947372365.1 Flavipsychrobacter stenotrophus
GAGGCCTTGAGGCCCGGCCAACTGAGCAGCGGCCCAGCCGATGCAATTGATATTTCAGCACTGCCCAAAGGCGTTTACCTCCTAAAAGTAACAGATACAATTACCGGCGAAAACATAACCCTCCGCCTGCTCAAAGAATAATCAGTAAAAACAATCACCCCCATCAAAAAAATCACACACCAATCAACACCCACCCACGTAGGGGCAGAACATCTTCAGCCCTGCCGCAACAACAATGTCATTGCGATCCCGCAATTCTGCGGGAGAAGCAACCTCATAACCAATCACCTCCATCAAAAAAATCACACACGAATCAACACCCAACCACGTAGGGGCAGAACATCTTCTGCCCTGCCGCAACAACAATGTCATTGCGACCCCGCACTTCTGCGGGAGAAGCAACCTCATAACCAATCACCTCCATCAAAAAAATCACACACGAATCAACACCCAACCACGTAGGGGCAGAACATCTTCTGCCCTGCCGCAATAACATAACCAATCACCCCCATCAAAAAAATCACCCTAAAATCATACTTGTCCCGCAGCATAGCGGGAGTTCAGGCAAATTATACCACAGCACCCCTCATTTTAACTCATTATCATTAATTCACACGAAAAGGGGTAGAAATTATGCATCTAACGATATTTGTATTATTTTTCCACATTATTTGCCTGTTTGTGTGGAAAACCATTAAGTAATGGCTGCCAGGCAGGCCTATCAGATAATTACATCAACTATGGCATCAATAAATACTGAAACTATTCAATTGCTGGCAAAAAGGTTTATGGCCCTACCTGTTGCATTATTGCTTTCGCCTGTACTGCATGCCCAGGAGCCCGATACCGCTATGCTTTCCAAAGCCGCAACTAAATACGCTTCTGAAAACGCAGTATATACCAACTACCAGCAAAAGCTCATTTTAAAATACGAAGATGGCGAGCTATCAGCTTCCACCAAAATAAAGAAAGAGAGGCTGCTGATAGGCAACTTGTCGCCGGCACAGCATAATTACGATTATGTATATGACAATTATTTCGATCAGCTTACCGATATTGACGCTATCGCTTATGTACCACAGAAAAACGGTGGCTTTAAGCAGCGGCACGACTTTGTGTTAGGCGCATCAGCCGCTGGCGACAACATATCTGACGCCAAGGCAATGGTTACCGAATTTACCGGCCTCACAAAAGGCTCTTTCATACGCCTTAACGCTATACAGGAGCACCGCGACCTTATAGCGCTGCCCATCTTTTTTGCGCAGGAAAACTACCCTATCATTCACGAAGACTTTGAGATAGTAGTACCCGATTATGTAGATATCAAATTCGTGATAAAGGGCGAGAATACAGGTATGATACACCAGTCGAAAGAAGTGAAAAACGGCAATATCGTTTACCACTTTACAGCCGATAATGTACCTGCTTACAAATCTTTTGGCCATGTGCCATCTGCGTTGTACTACGTGCCCCACGTACTTTGCTATGTATCATCCTACCGCCTGCCGGGCCAAACCAAGGATTCGGTTCTGCTGAGCGACGCGGCGCACCTGTACAAGGCTTCTTACAAATACATCAACAGCCTGAACCTGAAGCAGGATTCGGCTATTAAAAAACTGGTTGACAAGTTAACGAAGGGCGATGCAACCGACCGCCAGAAGGCAATGCACATTTATGATTGGGTGCAAAAGAACATTCACTACATAGGGTTTGAAATAGGCCTTGGCGGCATGGTGCCACGTGAAGCTGATACCGTGTTCAAAAAGAAATACGGCGACTGTAAAGACATGAGCAGCCTGCTGATACAAATGGGCCGCATGGCCGGCCTGGAAACCTACTTTACGTGGATAGGCACAACCGAAAGGCCTTATGAATATGCCGAATGCCCGCTGCTGAGCAATTCAAACCACATGATATGCGCACTGAAGCTGGGCAACGAGTGGATGTTTATGGATGGTACGCATTCCGAACTGCCTTTTGGCGCTAACCGCCACGACATACAGGGCCAGGAAGCAATGATAGCTATTGACAAGAACACCTACAAGATTATGAATATCCCCGTAGTGCCTGCCGATAAAAATGTAACGACTTTCCATACCAGCATACACATATCAGATAAAAACAGCCGCGATATAGAAGGTTCTTTTAAACTGAAATATACCGGATACCAGGCATGGAATTCAGCCATTGGCCTGTCATACTATACCAAGGAGAAAGAAGAAAGGCAAAGGCTCGTAAGCCAGATGGCTGCAATGGGCTCCAACAAATTCACGCTGGATAATTACGAGGTAAAAACAGAAGAAGGCGGCAACAAGGATATGGCGGTTAACGGCAACTTTACCATAGGCAACTATGTAAACAAAGTTGGTAAAGACTACATCATAAACATGAACATGCGCCGCCAGTTTGAAAATGACTACATTGATACTGCCGGCCGTAAAGCGGCATGGTACCATAGCTTTAAGAGCGTGGAAAAAGAAGTAGTAACGCTGGATATACCGGAAGGCTGCAAAGTAACCTACCTGCCAAAAGGCGCACAGGGCAGGCTTAACGATATGTGGTCATATACTATTGCTTACAAAAGCGATGGCAAAAAGATAACCCTTACTAAGGAATACACTATTAATACGCTTAAAGTGCCTGCAAGCCAGTTTGTTGAAAACAATAAGGCGATAAAAGAACTTGAAAAACAATACAAAGAAGCTGTAGTGCTTACTGCCAAATAAAAGAACAATGAAAAGACTAAGCATATTTATGTTATCCCTGTTAGTAGCCTCATTTGCTGCGAAGGCACAACAGGAGAGTGTACCTAAATTTCAGGATTGGGACCCCAAGCCTAAAATGCACGCTATACCACCCGAATATTTTAATGAACACGCAGTAATCATATTTGACGGCCAAAAAAGGGAATACAAATTTGAAGGCAACGATATTACGCTCTATAGTACCATGCATACGCTTATAAAGGTGCTGGACAGGCGTGGCATAGAAGAGTTCAATATTATCCCGGTGCCATTCAGGTATAACCATACCCGTATTGACTCCATAAGGGCCAGGACAATACTGCCTGATGGCACTACCCGCGACATTAAGTACGAGATGCTGTATGTAGGTGGGCAATCACTATTCTTTGCGCTTGATGGTGTAGAAAAGAACGCAGAGATTGAAATTATGGTGAAGTATAAATCACTTTCCTCTTATTTCGGCTCAGTGCACTTCCAGCACACAATACCCGTGCTGAATACTTACTTTGAGCTGGACTACCCTAAGGAAATGACGTTTAATACCAAGGGCTACCACGGCTTCCCATCGGGCACCGAGCAAATAGTAGGCGGGCACAAGCAGGTAAAAATATATGTACCTAATATCCCGGCCCTCGAAAAACAGCCGCAGAGCTTCTATGATTTGTACCTTATGCGCCTTGACTACGCTATAGACCATTACACCAGCAGGGGCGGCTACCAGGCACGCGAGCCATTTACATGGGATAAATTTGCACAAAACCTTTACAGGGATTACTACTCCTTCACTAAAAAGGATACTGCAGTCGTGAGCAAGTTCCTGACTTCAATAGGAATAAGGGGTGGCGAAAGCAGCCTGGAGAAAATTAAAATGATAGAAGACGGCATCAAGTCAACAATAGTGCAGTATAATTACCTGTACGAAAATGACTATAACAACCTTGACTCTGTTATTTCTAAAAAATCAGGCACAGTAAACGGCATCACTAAGTTGTTCTGCGCATGTTTCAGGGTAGCTGGCATCAACCACGAACTGGGCATGGTAAGCGACAGGTCAGAGCACCTGCTGGATGCTAAGTTTGTAAACTGGGACCCGCTCGATTACTTTATTTTCTACTTCCCCGGGCACAACACTTTCCTTACACCTAACAATACCTACCTGCGTTA
>CANBTK010000364.1 GCA_947372365.1 Flavipsychrobacter stenotrophus
TCTGGCGGCGAAACCCCGGGTTCATTAAATGGCGTTGCAGATGGTAATGTGACTATATCATTTGGCTATACAAATACTTGTGGGACATTTACCACAACACGCATTGATTCTATACATGCCCGCCCAAATGTGAGCTTTGACGAAGGTACAGGCCATAGGTATATTAACAGCACCAGGTATAACAATATCCATTATGGCGGTACGCCGGACATTAACACCAATATTTATTCTTTTGGTGGGTTCACCAGCCGTTATGGCTGTGTTTCGTTCACGCCAGGCACTTCACCTGCAGATAACTCACTTCAAATTGCCCACTTCGTGCACCTGCCATGCGCCGGCTGTACTGAGGCTATTACATATACGTACACCGACAGGCATAACTGCAGCGGCTCACAAACACAGACAATCAGTTTCCCGGCATCGAAGGGCGAGGATGAGGCAGGCGAAGAAGGCGCTGCCATAGCGGGTAACTCAACTGGCTTAAAAGTTTTCCCCAACCCCAGCACAGGCATTTTTACAATTACGATACCAGAGGTAAATGAAGGTGCCCAGGTAATTATATGCGATATGCAAGGCAAGGTAGTAAGTACCCGGAATACGTCTGAAAAAATTGTGCCAATGGACCTAAGCCACCTGCCAGCAGGCAACTACACCGTTAGTGTGTTTGCCGGGGACAAAAAATACAGTGAAAAAGTCGTTAAAGAGTAATAAGGCAGTAACGGGTTAGGCGTGGGTATAGTTTGCCCCGCCTGCCCCTTACCGGAATTAGTAGATGACATATTTTTCAATTAATACTAAAACTAAAAAAAATGAAAAAGTTACTTTTATTAGTACTGGTGTGCCTCATTGCACACAAAGGCTACACTACCGATTATAATATCCGTAGCCTCAGGACATCTACCGGAGCGCCATACATATGTGGGGTAGGCAAGTACCTGACTATGATAAAGCCATATGATAGAACCCCTGTTACGGGTGTGGTATTTTTAATGCGTGGGCATTTTTTTAGCTACGACACAAATATTATAAGAATCGCAGATGACGGAATGATGCTCGGAAAAAGGACAGGGACAACCAAGATAACATTCTATCAGGAGGGCACTTCATTTTCTTGCTACGCAAATATAACGGTAGTTGACACAACTGCCCCCAGAATGCCGGGGTCTTCTGACACCGATATATGTGTTGGTGCGCGGTTGGTTTTGACATCAACGCCGGCTGCAAATATCTGGACAAGTTCCAACACGGCCATTGCAGTCGTTGGGGCCGGGGCCTCAACGGGGACGGTAAGCGGGATTGCCGATGGCTCAGCAACCATAACTTGTAAATATTCAAATGTTTGTGGCTCGTTTCATGGTGCCAAAAATATACATGTTCATGCAATACCAGTATCTATAAGCTGCTCCAGCTGTGGCACTGTATTCCCAAGGGTAATAAAACCAGGTAGCGATGCATATGTAATAGGCAGGCCAATAGCAGGCCCATTTGATACTGGTGTTTTTTCTGAATCAGGCGGGCACATTTTTTTCCTTGATGCCGTTGATATTGGGTATGAACATGCAAGGTACATTTCCGCAGGAAGCAATCAGGTTATAACCTATACTTTAAAATCCAGGTACCACTGCCATGTTTCAGCATCCATGACATTTAATACTTCAGCGCACCGTGATGCAAACGGGAATGAGGGTGAAAATAGTACTGCGTTGGCCGAAAACTTAACGGGCTTAAAAGTGTCGCCTAACCCGGGTAAAAGCGTGATAACTATTGAAATACCTGAAATCTTTGAAACGGCACAGGTCATCATTACAGATATCAGTGGCAAGGTTACCGGCACAAGCAACACTACTGAGAAAACTGTGGCTATGGACATGAGCCAATACCCGGCGGGCAACTACATTATCAATGTATTTACCGGGGGCAAAAAGTACAGCGAAAAAGTAGTTAAGGAGTAGCTCCCTTTATAACATAAAAACAGCGGAGGCGCTTGCACCTCCGCTGTTTTTATGTTACTAGCTGCATTGGGCCGCCAGGCAATATCCATTAACTAGATTTATTTGCCGTAAATATATTGGTTCGTGGTATAAATGTGGTTGATGTACACATTAGACTGCTGGCGGATTACATATTCGCTACAGCCAACGTGCGACTGGTTTTGAGGGTTCCAGTCATAAGTATAGCCAAGCTCGGTCCATGGGTAGCGTGCTGCCGTATCGCAAACAAAAAAGCGGCTTAAGCGCTGTTCGCTAAACCATTTAATATATGAGCTGTCAGTTTTTGCCGGGAAGCACAGTCCGCAGGCGCAATCGGTAATTTCATTATCCGGGCAAGGCCTGTAAAGGTCCTCCGGGCGTACCCACATCTCAACGAAGTAGCTGTACTTGGCTTGGGGCGGCAAGCCCAGCAATTGCAGCAGGCGCATATTAATGTGGTTGCTGTCTATGCCTTTCACTTTGTTTTTAAGCTCCGGAGCTGCAGTAATCCATACGTCGTAGTTGAGCGTATTATATGGCGTTATGGTATCGGCATGGGGGTAGAAGCTTACATTGTTTTTCCAGGTAGCGGTAAGCACATACTTCTTATTATTGATCGTTTTGGTAGTCAGCAACGGGTTGGCGTCGCTGATGTTCATGAGGTGCGGGTATATTTTTGAAGTTGAAGTGTAAGACGAATTCATAACCGCATCAGAATATAACTTGCTAAATAGCGGATTGACTGGCGAAGGGGCCTGTGCCTCGCTTACAGCTGGAAGCAGCGAAAAGAATAAGCCACAAATTGCGGCTTTACCCAAAGAAATGGCACGTTGTGCCAGCGTGGTGTTGAAATTACCCATGGTAGTGTGTGTTTTTTTGGGCAAATCTATAAATTCAGTAGGTGTTTTTATAGTGTTTATTTTAAAATAATTTACAAATTATAATATTTTTTTTTACTTTAAAGTTTATGGCGGAAATGTTCAATGAGGCAAGGGCATAAAAAAAAGGGCACCAAAACCGGAGGGCACTGAAAAAGTCCTTTAGAGATGCCGAAAAAAAGGGGGTGAAAAGTTTAGTTTTTCGCTCTCTTTTTCGTATTTTGAAGAATGCTAATCCAGCAACAAAAACTCACTCTCAGCGGATATTCGGGGCTATATCACTTGATTGTTCCTAAGGATAATTTGCTTCGCAAAATTAATGACCTGATTGATTTTTCATTTACCCAGATTACGCATTAGGATTTGAACCCCAATTTACTAATTCTAATGCGTAATCTGGGTTTATCCAATTTGATGCAGCGTCAGATAGCGACCAGCGTATTTATAAGAATCTGGCACTGCCTGCAGGGTCTTATATAGTTTTTGACAAGGGATATAACAACTATCGGCAGTTTGCTGCTTTTAGTCAGGCCCATATCTATTTTATCACACGCCAGAAAGAAAATGCCGTTTACACTTCTGTACTTGAATGCTTACATGAGGGTGATTCGCCCGATGCCATCCTTAAAGAAGAAGTCATTATACAAATATATAAAGATGAGAACGGCATAGGGCAGACGCTACGACTAAGGCGTATTGCATGGTGGGATCAGGACAATCAAAAATGCTTTGAGTTCATTACCAACAACTTTGTGCTGGATGCAGCAACCATTGCCCGGCTTTATAAGTATAGATGGAAGATCGAACTGTTCTTCAAGAAGTTTAAACAGAACTTCCCGCTCCAATACTTTGTTGGAGACAATCAGAATGCAATCGAAATTCAGATATGGTGTGCCCTGATAGCCTTACTGCTGCTTTCAACACTGCATGATCGCCAGAAATCAAAAATGGCATTCTCCATTTTTGTTACCGTCATCAGGCTACACCTCTTCAACTATATCTCAATCAAAGACCTTCTGGCTCACTACAGGAATAACAAAGCACAACCGAAAATAG
>CANBTK010000365.1 GCA_947372365.1 Flavipsychrobacter stenotrophus
TTTTAGTTGATGAATTTGATGATGTCGGCCACGGGAAGTTCGTCGCCAATGTACCTGTCGTAATGGGCTGTAACGACTTTACCATTTTCGTCAATCAGGAAGTCGGCACCAATACGGTTACTGTTGCCATCCTGCTTTATTTTGGATTTAAATAGTTTTTTGCCCTGGCTCATTTTGCCCATAGCCCCATGGAACATGCCTTTCATTACTTTGCCCATGCTTAACTCAATGCCATATAGCTGGTACAGGTTCAAGGCCGGGTCAGGCAGGATGGTGGCGTAGTAAGTTTCTCCCTCTACGTACTGTTTCATTTTATCGGCACTGCTTTCATAAACCGCCAGCACTACCAGCCCTTTTGATTGGAACAAGGCCGCCTGTTCCTGCAACTGGTGAAATCGGAGGTTGCAGACTGGACACCCTGCATTTCGGTAGAACGAAAGCAGTACTTTTTTGCCCCGGTAGTCGGCAAGGTTTACAGTTGTACCGCTGAGGCTTTGTGCGGTAAATGTGGGAGCCGATTGTTTCGCGCTCACCTTTGCCTGCCCTTGTGTTTTGGTGGCTGCCGGGCTGCCTGTTGCGGCCAAGAGCGATGCGAGAAGTAGTGTGACTTTACTAACCATGTCATTAATGTTTTTTGATTCAAACATTAATACCGGGTATGCAGCAAAAATCACCCTAAGTAGAAAAATTATTTTGCAGCGCAGTTAGTTTAGGGTGTCGGCACCTTTGCGGGCTTGTTCCAGGCACTTGTACTTCTGGTTCTGCGCACTGTGCTTATTGGTGTACCCAAACTCCTCAGTTACCTCGCTTATATTTTTGCCATCGTAGAAAATGGCTTTAAGCAGTATGATGCATTTATGGGTCATCCGGCTAAAAATGGAAGAAGTTTTACGCTGGTGTTCTTTATGAATTTCTGTTTCTGCCTCCTCGTAGTCAATAAGGTATTGTTCATAAACATCAATCTTAGTTGCAGAAAAGCGGCTTGTAGCACGAAGGCGCTTGAGCCATAAATTACTGCTTATAGCAAATACATAGGTCTTGAGGGAGGAGGTCAAATTGAAGCCATCGCTGGATACTTTTTCCAGCAGCACGATCAGTGTTTCCTGGAAGACGTCCTTTGCGTCATCTTCCGTCCCGCTGTTTTTGGTTATAAAGTTTCTTACCGACGGAAAGTAAAATTTGTACAATATTTCATATGCCTGATTATCCCTGGCCTTTAAGCCGGAAAATGTTTCCTGGTCTGTCATTCCCTTGATGCTCATTCTTTTCTGGTAGTTTGGTTATACAAAGCCAATAAGCCGGTTACAACCGCCGGGCATGGCATATTGCGCCTTTATTCCTGCGGTATAAGCAGCTTTGTGTGTATTAATACCAGAAGCCTTCATAAAATCACCCACTAACCAAACATTTATTTTACTGCTGGCTAACCAGTTTAGTTTTTGCCCCAAACCAGCTCGTCCTTCAAGAATATGCCAGTAAAACTTTCCTTTATTTTAGCAATGTCTTCAGGGGTGCCGGTGCCGACTACTTTGCCGCCGCCATTACCGCCTTCAGGGCCCATGTCTATTACGTAGTCTGCTACTTTTATAACATCCATGTTGTGCTCTATTACCAGCACAGTATTGCCCCGCTCTACCAAGCGGTTCAGCACGCTCAGCAGGTGCTTAATGTCCTCAAAGTGCAGCCCGGTAGTAGGTTCATCGAGGATGTATATGGTTTGTCCGGTATCCCGTTTAGAAAGTTCTGTGGCCAGTTTTACGCGCTGCGCTTCGCCACCGCTCAGGGTTACGGCACTCTGGCCTATGGTAACATAGCCCAGGCCTACATCCTGCAGCGTTTTTACCCTGCGGTAGAGGAAGGGTACGTTTACGAAAAACTCTACGGCTTCATCAACCGTCATGTTCAGCACATCGGCTATTGATTTGCCTTTATAGCGTATCTCCAGGGTTTCGCGGTTGTAGCGCTTGCCATTGCATTTATCGCAGGGCACATACACATCGGGCAGGAAGTTCATTTCTATTACCCTCATACCTCCGCCCTGGCACTCTTCGCACCGGCCGCTTTTTACATTGAAGGAGAACCTGCCCGCGTTGTAACCGCGTATTTTGGCTTCGGGCACCTGTGCAAACAACTGCCTCACATCGTTAAAGAACCCGCAATAGGTAGCTGGGTTGCTGCGGGGCGTGCGCCCTATAGGGCTTTGGTCTATTTCTATTACTTTATCTATATGCTCCAGCCCAGTTACCGTTTTATAAGGCATCGGCACTTGCTTAAAGTTGGGGTAGCAGTGCTTGGCCAGTATGGGGTAAAGCGTTTCGTTGATTAGCGTACTCTTGCCGCTGCCGGAAACGCCGCTTACACAGATGAATGTGCCCAATGGCAGCTTTATGCTTACATTTTTCAGGTTGTTGCCATTAACGCCTTCCAGCACCAGCGTTTTATCATTGCCCTTCCTCCTTTCGGCGGGTACGTCAATATTGAGGGTGTGGTTAAGGTAGCCCGATGTAATGGTATTTTGCTTCAGTATTTCGGCAGGCGTTCCGGCGCTTACTATACGGCCACCGTGCAAGCCAGCAGCGGGGCCTATATCTATCAGGTGGTCTGATGCCAGCATAATGTCTTTGTCGTGCTCCACTACCAGTACAGAGTTGCCTGTATCGCGCAGGTTTTTAAGCGCTTTTATCAGGCGTACATTGTCGCGCTGGTGCAGGCCTATGCTTGGCTCATCTAGTATATAGGTAATGCCGGTAAGCTGCGAGCCTATTTGCGTAGCCAGCCTTATGCGCTGGCTTTCGCCGCCGCTCAGTGTGCGGGTGCCACGGTCCAGTGTAAGGTAATGCAAACCCACATCCAGCAGGAAGTGGAGCCTGTCGCGTATTTCCTTTATTATGTCTTTAGCAATGGTGTTCTGTTTATTGGTGAGCCTTTCTTCCAGCCCGTCAAACCAGTCCATCAGTTCCTTTAGCGAGCGGGTAGATAGCTCAGATATATTTTCACCGTCCACCTTAAAGTAAAGGCTCTCTTTTTTCAGCCTTGCGCCATTACATTCCGGGCACGTATTCAGCTGCATAAAGCTTTCTGCCCAGCCGCGCACATGGTCGGAGCCTGTTTCGCTGAACCAGCGCAACACCATGTTCACAATGCCTTCGTAATTATGTTCTGTCACCTCGGTTTTGGGTGTGGCATCTACGCCATCAATGGCATAAGTGATAGCGCCTTCTTCATTGCCATACAGCAATATGTTCAGGTTTTTTTCCGAGAGGTTTTTTATTGGTTCAGTGAGCGATATTTTGTTCTTTTTGGCGAGTATGGCCACCATCTTATAAGACCACGAATCGCGCTCCTCACCCAGTGGGGCTATAGCGCCATCGTTGATGCTTTTGTTTTTATCGGGCAATACTTCTTCCATATTCACCTGGTAAACGCTGCCCAGCCCCTTGCACCTTGGGCAGGCGCCATAAGGCGAGTTAAACGAGAATGTGTTGGGCGATGGCTCTTCGTATGAAATGCCAGTATCTGCGCACATCAGCGAGCGGCTGTACTGGGCTATGCGCGGGCTGTCGGTTTCAGCAACAAACATCAGGTCCTTGCCCATTTGCAGGCTTTTCTGTACGCTCTGGCTCATGCGGGCAAGGGCTTCGTTGCCCACCAGCATACGGTCAATCACCAGCTCTATATCATGTATTTTATAGCGGTCCAGTTGCATGCGCTCTTTGAGCTCTACCACTTCGCCGTCGACCCTGACTTTTAAATAACCTTGTTTCCGTAGTTGTTCAAAAAGCTCGCGGTAGTGCCCCTTCCTGCCCCGCACCACGGGTGCCAGCAGCATTATTTTCCTGTCTTTAAAGTTCTGTTGTATGTGGGCTATTATTTCCTCCTCGCTGAATTTAGCCATTTT
>CANBTK010000366.1 GCA_947372365.1 Flavipsychrobacter stenotrophus
TCCTTAATAAAACCCGGCGACAGCCTAGGCCGCAGTATGCGCAGCATCTGCAATAACACAGATAGCAGGATAAGCCCCACCCCAACAAAAAAGCCTGTGCTCAGGTCCTTGTTTTCGTTATACAGTACAAAGGCAAGGGCCATGCCATAAACAGGCTCCAGGTTTACGGAAAGGGTTACTGTGAATGATGAAAGTTTCTTTAATGCTGTGAGTGCCAGCGATTGCGACCATACTGTGCAGCAAAGGCTCAGTATTACCAGCCACAGCCAGTCATTGCGCCACCAACCGGCAGCTAAAAGATTGGTAGTTGTTGGCCAGAACCGCGTTTGCGGCAATAAATAGAATTGTAGCGGCAGTAGCAGCGATATTAACAGCCAACCTGTTGACATTTCATAAAACACCATAGTGCGTGCCGGGTATTTATTGGCAATGCGCTTGTTCAGCACGGTAAACACAGAACTGAGTATGGCGGCTATTACCCCAAACAGGATACCCAGCCCATACAAAACCTGGAACTGGTAGATGCAATACACGCCTGCCAATGCCAGCAGGCCCAGCAATACTTCCTTATAGTCATACTTGCCTTTGTTCACAAAAGGGTCCAGCAGCGAAGTGAATACACTGGCGGTTGACAGGCAAACCAGCGCAATGGTGGCATTGGCAAACTTGATAGCGCCGTAAAAAGCTACCCAGTGCAGCCCCATAAGGCAGCCCACCAGTACCAGCTGCACCATATCCTTCCGCGATACAGGCGTCCACTGTTTGCGGTACGTGAGTATGCCCGCCATAAAAAGGGCTGTAAACAACATGCGGTACCATACCAGCACAGGCGCATCAAGCGATATAGCCCTGCCCAGTACCCCCGTAAAGCCCCATAGCAGTACTGCCAGGTGCATTTGAATTAAAGCCTTTTTCATGATTTATTGTACCACAAACATAGGCGAAACGGCTGTATTATTAACTTATCGGAACCGGAAAAGAAAAATCGGCCAACATTAATCTAAATAACTATTTTTGTTACCGGAATACAACCATATTAATCATTCCTTTTCAGAGAAAATAAATGAATAATACCTACAACGACCTAGTAAAACAGACCTTTCATTTTCCTCAGGAAGGCTTCGATACCAACGACAACAACACGCTGTTATTTAACGGTGTAGACATAAAAGCGTTGATTGAAAAATATGGTACGCCGTTTAAGCTTACTTTTTTGCCCAAAATAGGCATGCAGGTAGCTAAGGCGAAAAAAATGTTTGGCGATGCTATAAGGAAGCATAAATACAGTGGCGAGTACTATTACTGCTATTGTACCAAAAGTTCGCACTTTTCTTTTATTGTTGAGGAGACATTGAAGCAGAATGTACACCTGGAAACTTCCTTTGCTTATGATATTGATATCATAAAGCAGCTATACGCCAAAAAGAAAATAACCAAGGAAACTATTATCATTTGCAATGGCTTTAAAACCAAGGCATATACCCGCGCTATTGCTTCGCTCATTAACGATGGGTTTAAGAATGTGCTCCCGGTATTAGATAACAAGAACGAGTTTGAAGATTATAAAAAATCGATCCGTTCTAAAGAGCCGGTAAACATTGGCCTGCGCATAGCCACCGAGGAGGAACCGACATTCGATTTCTACACTTCGAGGCTGGGCATCAGGAGCCGTGATATACTGGAGTTCTATATTGACAAGATTAAGGGCAACGAGAAGTTCAGGCTTAAAATGCTGCACTTCTTCATGAACAAAGGCATAAAGGATGATGTATATTACTGGAGCGAACTGAACAAGGTACTTAACCTTTATTGCCAGCTTAAGAAAATATGCCCTGAGCTTACCGGCCTTAACATAGGCGGTGGCCTGCCCATCAAGCACTCGCTTAATTTCGATTATGATTACAACTACATGATTAATGAAATTGTACTCACTATCAAGAGCGTTTGCAAAAAGAATAAAGTAGATACCCCGGATATTTATACCGAATTTGGCTCGTTTACCATTGGTGAAACCGGTGCTGTTGTTTATAGCGTTTTAGACGAAAAAATGCAGAACGACCGCGAGATATGGTATATGATTGACAGCTCTTTCATCACTACCCTGCCGGATACGTGGGGCATTGGCGAAAAATTCCTGATGCTGCCTATTAATAAATGGGACAGGGAATACCAGGAGGTACACTTAGGCGGCCTCACCTGCGATAGCCATGACTTCTACACGTCGGAAGAGCATATTAATGCGGTATTCCTGCCCAAACTGGACCGGGAAAAGGCAGCCGAACCCCTCTACATAGGTTTCTTCCATACAGGCGCTTACCAGGACCAGCTTGCCGGCTATGGTGGTATTAAGCATTGCATGATACCCTCGCCCAAGCACATTGTTGTTGAGTACGACAAAGAAGGTAATATGGAAGACTGGCTGTATGCCAAGGAGCAGACACCACAAAGCATGTTGAAGATACTGGGGTATATAAAATAATCCCCTCTTTATAAAATTGAAATGGCTGCAGGAATAACTTGCAGCCATTTTTTTGCCAATAATCTTTAGGGAAATTCTTACCATTTGTACACTATGCCGTTTGAACAAAAAACTTTGGCACGACGGCTTCACGCAGAGGCCGCAAAGGGTTCGCAAAGAAGGCGCAAAGGCAATGCGGGCATGCCCAATTTTTGACACCTAACCTGTATAACCCTTGCGAAATGAACATCCCGTCAAAGCTTCGCGCGTGCCTTTGCAGGCATCCTTAAAAAAGGGAGTATTTAGTTGCGTTTGTTTTGTATTCAAACTACTGCTGATAACGTTTTTCAAATCCAATTGGCTTTAGTCGCCCGACAAAGAATACGAAGATAACGCACAAGGCAAAGCATGTATTTATTTTAACGATATATTCATTTAAGCAAACTTTTTATGGCTTGGATGGCTTCCTCATTATAACAATTCTCATTCAACGTTTCGTCGGTCGAATTAATAAATGAAACGGATGCAAGCCCATTTTTTATTATAGACAAATCCTGAAGGAGGGTTTCGATTAACGACCAGTGCTTATGGCCCAAAAAAATCGCTTTTTCGGCTGGCGTTGCACAGTGGTAAAACCCGTCGTCATCTCCGCCATACTTTTTATATACTTCAACATGTAATACAGTAATCATAACCGAAATAAATTAGCGTCATTGCATTGAAATAACTTTCACTCCCTGCCTTTTCAAAAACATAACCAAATGTTTTAACTCCAGTGGGGCTCACTGGTAGCCGGGATAATGAGGGGGATGTTTATTACCCTTCAAAAGTTCAATAATTCCTAATGGATTAATGACCAGTCCGGCAAACGCACCTCTATTTTCGCCAATCAACTCCCCCACACGTGTAAAATTCTTATCGTTAATCCTCCAGACATGCCAATTATGAGATATTTTAACTGGCTCCTCCCCTTGTTTAGTTCCATAATCATTGGTGTCTTTGAAAATAATATGCTCCAATAGGCCTAGGTCTTGTATTTTACCCACTTTTTTCCATAACTCCCTTTTCACGCCTGCATTCACCACACAATGTGCATAGAAGCCAACATTGTCATTTATTATTTCTAAAAGTGTTGGTGTAGCTTGAAGCGGATATTCCTTCTTAAAGCCCCGTATTACATCACTGTTCAGTTGTGTTCGGTCATTAGCAATATACTGAAAATACTTTTTGATATTTTCGTCAAGCCTTACTTCAAAAATATCGCCCACCTTAGTTATTACCCTTTTCATTTCTCATATTTTCCTACTAAAGTTAATCTGTTTGTTATCGCCAACTCAATTGTTAACAGTATTGGGAGCTTTTAAATTGATCTTGTTAAGCCGATTCCATCCACCACTTAATTTCTGTTGATGCCATTTCAAATATCAAATCAGGG
>CANBTK010000367.1 GCA_947372365.1 Flavipsychrobacter stenotrophus
GAAGGCGCTGAACCTCACAAAGGACAGTGTTACCACCGCTGCTGACTTTGACCTTAATTGCACAGGCAGCAATGTTGATAACTTCCTCGGGTATGCCCGGCTTTACAACATTGACTTGAAAAGGAATTCCCATAAAGTTGCGGTTGACTCGGTAAACGTTGTTTCTTCGCGTGATGGTAACGGGAATAAGGATATTTCGGTGCAGAGTAATGTGCTGGCAGCTAGTATTACCGGGCAGTACCAGCTCACAAAACTGCCATTGTCGGTGCAGTATTATTTATCAAAATACATACCCAATTACATTAACCCGCCGCTGTCATTGCCTCCTGATCAAAACCTCGCTTTTTCTATAAAGGCGCGCAATATTGATAGCTTGCTGGCTGTTTTGTTCCCGATAGCCAAGGGTTTCAGTTCATCAACCGTGAGTGGCTCGTTCAATACTTCGGCTCAGAAACTGGCACTGAGTGCTGCGGTGCCATATGGCTCCATAGGGCGGTTCCACCTGCGCAATGTAGCTATTAATGCAGAGGGCAACCTAGACCACGTGGCACTTGGTACCAACATTGAAAATGTATCCATCGGCGATAGCCTTATTAATAGTTCGTTCAGCCTTACTACTACGCTGGCCAACGATTCACTGGACTTTACCATAGCTACTACGTCGCCGGATACAGCCAGCTCCATTGTGCTGAAGGGAGGGGTAATAGCCCGCAAAGATTCATTGTTCCTGTCCATACTCCCATCGGAGTTTTACCTGAACCGCACCAAGTGGGACATTGCAGGCGGTAGCAGGGTAACCTACAGCACCGATTTCCTGAACGTAGAAAATATACTGTTATCGTCGGGCCTCCAGAAGGTGAAAGCCAATACTACTTTGTTGCCTGATGGCCCTTCGCTGGAAGTAAGTACCGAGGAGCTGGACCTGGCTCAACTGGGTTATTGGGCTGGGATATCGGCTTACCAGCCGGATGGCAGGCTAAATGGTACGATAACCATTGATAACATGTTCAGGGACTTGTTGATATCGGCTGATATGAAGGCCTCGAATGTAAAGTTTGGGGCGGATACAGTGGGTATCGTCAATTTTGTAGGGTCGTTTGATAAGTCAAAGAAGCTGCTGAGTTTTGACCCGCGCACTGGTATTTACAGGGATGATGCTTCGATAATGGCGTCGGGCAACATATCGTTTGACAGCACCACCAATTCACAGCTGGACGGCAATATAGTTTTTAATAAGGCCAGGGTGGCGTGGGCTTCGCCATTCCTGATTGGCATATTCAGCCACTTATCGGGCATGGTTAACGGTATGCTCAGTTTCAGGGGCACATCGGACGCACCTATTATCAATGGCAAGCTGGGGCTGCTGAATGCAGGGCTTCGGCTGGACTATATGGGCTGCAACTATACCATACCCGAGGCGGAAGTAGAGGTAACCAACCGCCGCATAAGCTGGGGCAAAACGAGCATTTACGATAGTTACCACAACGAAGGCTTTGTATCCGGCTACTTCTCGCACAACCTGTTCAGCGACATGCGCATGAACATTAAGCTATCCTCGCCACGGTTTGAGGTAATGAACCTTACAGCAAACGACAATAACCTTTTCTATGGCAAGCTGGTGGCCAGTATGGACTCGTTCACTATAAAGGGTCCGTTTAATTTCATAAGCCTGCATGGCTATAATGCAGCGCCGGCAGCCAAGTCAAAGATATTTATACCTATACCATCGTCCACCGACATAGGCACTTATAGCTATGTGAGCTTTAAGAATTACGGTAAGAACCAGGAAAAGCCGAAGCACCTGTCACCGTACAAGCTGGATATAAATATTGATGCTAATTTCAATAACCTTGCTGATGTAACTATTGTGCTGGACCCATCAACGGGCGATGCCATTACCGCAAAAGGGGATGGCAACATTCAGCTATCTATACCGCCAAGCAACGATATGCGCATCAATGGCCTGTACCGCATTAGCGAGGGTACATACAATTTTACCTTTAAGAAGTTGGAGTACCATAGGGAGTTTATACTTAACGAGGGCAGCCTTATCAGCTTCAACGGGCCTTTTTCAAGTACGCAGCTGGACGTAAATGCCACCTATTCGCGTAGGGCAAGGCTGTACGATTTGCTGAATGAAAGTGAAATCACCTACCTGGCTACTACCGACCGCAACGAACTGGTGGAAGCTAAAACCCCGCAGACTGTGAATGTGCTCATGAATATGAAAGGCACATTGTTTAACCCGCAGCTATCGTTTAATATTGACCTGCCTGATAAGCAGCGCCTGCTGGGCAACTATGCCTATACCAAGCTGATGCGCATAAACCAGGATGACAGGCAGAAATTTGAGCAGGTAGGCTCCTTCCTGCTCATCAATGCGTTTATCCCTGCTGACGGGCTAGGCAGCGGCTCAGTTGCTAAAAATGTGGGTTTGAATAATGTAAGCCAGCTGCTTTCCAGCACCGCATCGCAGGGTATTACTAACCTTGTGAATAAGCTGCTGAAGGACGATAAGCTGAATATTGATGTTAACTACAACAGCTACAACTTTAACGACCAGGTGACTACCGCCGGCAATATTAACCGCAACCAGGTAAAAGTGGGCGTGAGCCATCCGTTCCTAAACGATAAGCTGATTGTGGAAGTGGGCAGTACATCGGACTGGGGCCGCCCCGTTAGCGCCACTACCACTACTGCCAATAGCTTTAATATTACGGGCGACTTCAGGGTGCAGTACATACTGAGGGATGGCACCGGCCTGCGCCTGAATGCGTTCCGCACCAGCGATTATGATGTTACCCTTGACAGGACGATAGCCAAAGGCGGCGTGGGTATCAGCTGGCGCAAGTCGTTCGATAACTTCAGTGAGTTTTTCATGAGCCGCAAGCACTATGCCGAAATGCAAAAGGCAAAGATGATTGGCCCGCCACCCCCCGGCGATTCCGGTACAGTTATACCTTTAGGTGGCCAATAGCAGGCATAGGTGGCCGTTGCAGCAGCGCAGTTGGTAGCAAATTTTGGTGATTGTAGTATATGCCCTTTGCGATTTGGGCTTTCTTATTTGGGCTTTCCTATTTCCTATTCCCCTCTGCCACTTCCTTAAAATACCCTTCCAGCGTCAGCGTTACCACATCCCAGTCGAATTTGGTTTTAATAACCTGAAGGCCTGCTTCGCCAGTTTGCTTGCGCAGGGTTTCAGATGACAGCAGTTCTGTCACGCTATCGGCAAAGGCTTGCGGCTCGGTTTGCATAATGGCGCCTTCGCCACTCGCTATGCCCAGCCCGCCAAAGCCAATATGGGAACAAACTACAGGTATGCCCATGGCCATAGCCTCCAGCACTTTATTCTGTGTGCCTGCGCCAAAACGAAGAGGGGCTACAACCACACTGGCGCTGTTATACATGGCGGCCAGGTCTTTTACAAAGCCAGTAACTTTTATATAATCGTTGGCCAGTTCGGCAACTTTGGGCACCGGGCGCTGGCCTGCAATAATGAATTGTACTGCGGGGCATTTTTCCCTAATGAGTGGGAGTATGGAACTGGCAAAATAAACGACAGCGTCCACATTGGGCGCATAGTCCATATTGCCAGTAAAAAGCAGGGTTTGGTTGTGGGTGTAGTCGTGGTTGCCTGCTACAAATGTGCTCATGTCAACTCCATTGGGCAGCAGGCGCAGGTTATTGACGTGGTGTGCCTTTTGCAGGTAGGCGAGGTCTTCCTGCGAGCAAACGAGGGAAAGGTTGTACTCCTTTAATACCTGCTCATAAGCCAGCACGCGCTTTTGTTCTATATTTTCAAAAAGGGTAGTGAGTAGCCCGCGCTTTACCGTTTTCCTGCGCTCCCAATACAGCGAAAAAGCATCGGGCAGGTCAAGTATGCG
>CANBTK010000368.1 GCA_947372365.1 Flavipsychrobacter stenotrophus
ACAGGTGTCGTTGTTCGCCAGATGTAAGGGGCGCCCTGGAAGCGGCTTTCAGCACTTTCCTTTGCACTGCTTCAGTGCCCCTTACAAATGGTTACTATTTTTAATTGTTGCCGTGTTGTTAAAGAACTTCTGCATTTCCTTGCCACGCCGTTGCTATTACCTCTGAAATGCTTAGCAAATATATATTGGCCGCGCCAACCATGCCAAATAAACTTCACGAACGGTCGTAAAACTTCACGAACGGTAATTTTTAATGCTTTTTTGTTAACAAATGGTTAGCGTATTGAAAAAAAGCACCTGATGCCTGGCAAGTAATTAATAGCACACCCTCTACACCCGGGAAACAACAGGCCGCTAACCTAACCGCCCAATTTTAAAAAATAATGAAGGAATGCCGCTTCCTTACGAGTGTTTCGTTAATAGAGGGAATTGTCTAAATAAAAAAAAATTACTACCAGACCCATAAAATAGTTCCATAAGTCATAAAAGAATCATAATTTTCAAAAAAATATTGATCACTTCTAAAAAACCTTTATGAAACGGAGCTTTCTCTTAATGGGCGTGTTCGTGTCAATGATTGGATCGCCTTTGGCCCGCGGCCAGAGTATCTGGCCTAGCACCCTCAATGCCACCGGCGGCACTACGTACATTGCCGGTAACGAATACGAATGGTCTGTAGGAGAAATGGCATTGGTAAATACATTTACTACTTCCTCTATCATTGTTACCCAGGGCATATTACAAACCCGGACCGGGCCAGGCATTACCGAGGTACCATCGCCTACTAATTTAGGCGACTACCTGCAGGTATTCCCTAACCCCACTTCTGGTACTATTAATATACAGTATACCTCTAATAATGATGGTATACTGAGCCTGAGGCTGATGGATATGGCTGGCAAACTGATTACCGAGCAAAAAGCCGAGGTAAAGCAAGGCTCCTGCAACCAGAAACTGGACATCTCTCCGCTGGCAGTAGCAACCTATTTACTGGAAGTATATATGGTACCAACCAACGGTAAAGTAGCAACCACTTCTTACAAAATTCAAAAACTACAATAAACTATCACAAAATAAATCTGGCATTCTTTTATGAAAAAAACTTTATTATTAGCCACCTTAGTGCTCCTGACTGCTTTTGCAGCAATAGCACAGGCCCCGCAGAAGTTTAACTACCAGGGCGTAGTGAGAAACTCATCTGGCGCACCGCTTGCATCGTCAACAATGACCATGCGCATAACCATACATGCCGACTCAGGCACTGGCGCTGTGCAATACCAGGAAAAACACACAGTGCTTACCAATGCCTTTGGCTTATATAATGTAGCTGTGGGTACTGGCATTGTGCTCAATGGTACATTTACAGGCATTACATGGAATGCAGGCGACAAATGGATTCAAATAGAAATAGACCCGGCAGCGGGTACTGCTTATACCAATGTGGGCACCAGCCAGTTGCTGAGTGTGCCTTTCGCACTTAATGGCCCAGGCGGCCCTGCAGGCCCGGCGGGCCCAACAGGACCTGCGGGACCAACAGGGCCAACTGGCCCGGCAGGTGCAACGGGCGCTACTGGTGCAACAGGTGCTACCGGCCCGGCAGGGCCTACCGGCGCAACAGGCGCAGCGGGAGCCACTGGCGCAACAGGTGCAACGGGCCCAGCAGGTGCTCCCGGTGCAACGGGCGCAACTGGTGCTACAGGCGCAACGGGCGCAGCAGGTACTGCTGACAACTGGGGTGCAGATGTTGTAAACCATGATGCATCAATGACCGGCAACGGTACAGCATCTTCCCCACTCGGTGTTGTAGGTGGTACAGCGGCAGGCCAGGTATTATCTTGGAGCGGCACAGCATGGGTACCTGCAGCAGCAGGTGGCTCAGGTTCTGTAACTTCAGTAGGTACAGGTGCTGGCTTAACAGGTGGCCCTATTACGTCATCAGGCACAATCAGCCTGGCAACAGTTGGCGCAGGCGGTTCAGCAGGTAGCACTACTACCACACCAGTAATAACAGTTGATGCTTATGGCCGTGTTACCAGCATCACCAGCGCAACAATAGCTTCAGGCGGTTCCGGTACCGTTACATCGGTAGGTTCGGGCACAGGCCTTACAGGCGGGCCTATTACCGGCACAGGCACACTCAGCCTCGCTAATACAACTGTAACCCCAGGCAGCTATGGTACAACTACACAGGTTCCACAATTTACAGTTGATGCACAAGGCAGGATTACTGCTGCTACCAACCTTACTATAGCATCAGGCGGTTCGGGTACAGTAACTTCTATTACAGCTTTAGCCCCTCTCACTGGCGGCACTATTACCGGTACTGGCTCTATTGGCCTTACAGGCGGCTCCTCTGCAGGCCAGTTATTACAGTGGAACGGCACCACCTGGAACGCGGCAAGCGTACTTAATGGTACTGCCCGCTACCTGCCTATATATACTACCCCATCAACCCTTGGCCAGTCTTCAGTTTACGAAACTACAACCAACCTGGTAGGCATTGGCACTACTTCGCCTAACGCAAAATTGCAAGTAAACGCAGGCCTTTTGAAAAACGGCGTGTGGTCTTCCTCAACTTCAACTAGCGCAGCTGACTCCGGCGTTATCAGGGGCGAATACACAGGTACTGACTATACCAATAACAGCATAGGCGTTGCTGGCCGCACCTGGATAAACCTTACACTGCCAAAAAATATCGGTACACAAGGTTTCGCAGGCCTCGCGGGCGCATTTAACGTAGCATACTTCCCATACGCAACACCAACTTCTAACACCAACACATATGGTTCGCTAAACCGCTCTGCATCTGGCTCTCATTTTTCTTATGGCTCTTACAGCGAATCGTACCCTGTTACCATTTCTTCCGGTTTCAGCTATGGCGTATTTGGTAGTGGCAGCGATGCGGACACCGGCTCAATAGGTGTTTACGGTATCGGCCTTACACCTACTACCACTTCGCAAACTGTAGTAGGCGTTTATGGCTATGCCGATTTCTCCTCTGCTAATAGCTTTGGTGTTTATGGCGATGCGTTCCCCGGCTCAGGTAACTATGCGGGCTTCTTCAATGGTGACGTAAACGTTGTAGGCGCAATCTCTAAAGCAAGTGGTACATTTAAAATTGACCACCCGCTTGACCCAGAAAATAAATACCTCTACCACAGTTTCATAGAAAGCCCTGACATGATGAACGTTTACAACGGCAACATCACTACCGATGCCAGCGGCGTTGCTACTGTAACTTTACCTGACTATTTCGAAGCACTGAACAAAGATTTCCGTTATCAGCTTACTGCTATTGGGAGTTTTGCACAGGCAATGGTTTCAAAAGAAGTTTCAGGCAATACTTTTGAAATAAAAACCAGCCAGCCAAACGTAAAAATAAGCTGGCAAGTAACCGGCATAAGGCAGGATAACTACGCTAACGCACACCGTATTGTTGCTGAAGTGGAAAAAGATGCTAAAGACAAAGGCAAATACCTTCACCCTAAAGAGTTTGGCAAACCAGCACAGCTACAGATTGGCCGCTTGCCAGAATCAATGCAGCCAAAGAAACCAAACCAGGCAAGGAAAACATCTCCAGACAAGCTACCTGAATAATAGGCACTTAACTGGTACAACCTACTTAATAGAAAACGCCCTGCATATGCGGGGCGTTTTTTTGTGTGTTGCTATCAGCCTATTTTCAGCGTTTTCACCTGGCGGCCAATAGAGCGGTGCTGCTATGCCCGTGGGGCATTGAACAGCCGGGCATGTAGCCCAAAAAATTCAAGGCTTTGCAATTAACCAAAGTATTACATACCACTAACAAAACAGGCTGCCGAATGGCAGCCTGCAATTATTAGAACTTTGAGATTTATTTTCTGGAATTTAAAATTTCCACTC
>CANBTK010000369.1 GCA_947372365.1 Flavipsychrobacter stenotrophus
ACCCGGCCAAGTTTAAGAATATTTACAACCACTGGATGAGCAACATCAAGGACTGGTGCGTGAGCCGCCAGTTGTGGTGGGGCCAGCGTATACCTGCGTTTTACGATGCAGAAGGCGGCCTGTATGTTGCAGCCAGCGAGGCGGAGGCAATGGAGCAGTTCAGGGCTAAAAAGCCTGAACTCGCCGCCAGCAATCCAACTCTGCGCCAGGACGAAGATGTACTCGACACATGGTTCAGCAGTTGGTTATGGCCGCTGGAGGTGTTCGACTGGAACAAGAATCCGGACAATGCCGACCTGAAATACTACTATCCGACCAACACATTGGTTACCGCACCTGAGATCATTTTCTTCTGGGTGGCGCGCATGATAATGGCGGGTTATGAATTTAAAGATCAGAAGCCATTTGATAAAGTTTACTTTACTGGTATAGTACGAGATAAGCAGGGCAGGAAGATGAGCAAGTCGCTCGGTAATTCGCCTGACCTGTTGCAGATGATAGAAGACAATGGCGCGGACAATGTACGCTTCAGCGTGTTGATCACTTCGCCTGCCGGTAATGACTTGTTGTTTGATGATGCGCAACTGGAACAGGGGCGTTTCTTCAGCAATAAAATGTGGAATGCCATGAAGCTGGTTACAGGCTGGGAAGCCCGACAGCAGCAGGGATTGGATGATAGTAAGGTGCAGTTTGCACTAGACTGGATGGATGCCCGCCTTGCAGAAGTTGCCTTGGAAGTAGCCGATATGATGGCAGACTTCAGGCTGAGCGAAGCGTTGAAAACAATTTACTCGCTCATATGGAATGACTTCTGTTCGTGGTACCTGGAGTGGGTAAAGCCCGCCGCCATGGATGCGCCTATTTCAGCCAATGTATATGAGCGCACGGTAACTACTTTTGAGCGTTTGTTGCAATTGCTGCACCCGTTCATGCCGTTTATTACGGAAGAGATTTATCACATACTCCGCACACGTCCTGAGGGCGATGACCTGATGGTGAAGCAACTACCGGCATATACACAGCCGAATGCTGATATACTGAAAGCAGGCACACAATTACAGGAAATAATAACTGCTGTACGCGATACCCGCAACAAGAACCAACTGAAACCGAAGGATGTTATCAAGCTTTCGGTAGATACCAGTAACCAGTCGTTTTACACCTTGGTGTTAGATATTTTGCAGCGCCAGGTAAATGCAGATAGCATCACCTTTACAAGCGAAGCGCAGCAAGGTATTTCTGTGGTTGTAGGCACCGACAAACTGTACATGGATGCACCTAATGCAACCATTGATACAGCAGCCCAACAGGCGCAAATGCAGAAGGACCTGGACTACTACCGTGGCTTCCTGGCCAGCGTTGAAAAGAAGTTGAGCAATGAAAAATTCGTAGGCAACGCCAAACCCGATGTAATAGCTGCGGAGCGCAACAAACAAGCGGATGCGCAAAGCAAGATCAGGACTTTGGAAGAAAGCTTGGGCGTATAATTTTTGAATGATTTTTTGGGAAGAGCTGCACGGGAGTGTGGCTCTTTTTTTGTGGGGTACCAATATCAACCTGATCGGTACTGAAAGGAAATGAGTAAAGGAATTTACGTTAGGCTAATTGATTATTGTTTTTCAATTTCCTTAATGCCTTATTTGCTGCGTCTAATTTTTTTGGCGCAAGGACTCTACCCTTTAATTTGTTAAGATTCTCATCAACCGTTAAAGTAACTTCCTGACTAAACAGCTCGCTCGTATATTTTACTACTTTCTGTTTCATACTACAAAAATAAGTTATTTTTTCTTAACTAAAATACCCAAAACCTCCATGTTTTTTTGAAATGGCACAAACCCATTCTTTTGTTCGGCAAATATTTCGAATTTTAACGATAATTCGTCGATATTTAAACCTACCGCCATTCGATATAGCCTAGTTCTTTCTTGTGTACTACCTCTGAAATAGACTAATCTATCTGGGTATTTTGCGAGGTAAATGTCAACAGTAAATGCAACTGTAGCAAGAATTGTATTTCTGTCGCCATTGTCGCTAATACTGTAGTCATCAATATTTCCATCTTCATCAACATCGCCAAAAGCAAGATTATAGTGATTGTCAATTTCAGTGCGCATAAATTCGATTCTCTTAGGAATATTCCCAAATCTGCCTGCACTTACAAAATCAAAAACACTAAAATCATCCGTTACTTTAAGCTCTTTGTAAATTTCATACTTCATCTTCTGGCAATTCTTTTAATAAACCATGATGAAGATATACAATTGAAAAGAAACTTAACAATGAAAAATTCGTTGCCAACGCCAAACCCGATGTAATATCCGCCGAGCGCACCAAACAAGCCGATGCGCGGAGTAAGATCAGGACTTTGGAAGAAAGCTTAGGAGTATAATTTTTTGAATTATTTTTTTGGGAAGAGCTGCACGGGAGTGTGGCTCCTAGCTTGGCGTAGTCTCCGACTACGTCATAACGGAAGGCAATCTCCTGATTGCCGAAATTGATTTACAATGAAGCATTTTTACAGGATAGTTGCAAAGTAAACAATACATTTGAAGGATATAATACCTCCCAAAACCTATTATCAATGCAACAGGGACCAAATGAAAATACAGACACCAGCAGGCGAACACTATTTTTCACAGGCATATTAATGTTCATTGCCAACATTATATTCAGCGTCATTTTTTTTCAGCAATTTGTTCTTCTTAATCATTCACTTAACGGAGATGGAATGTTCGATCTCGTGTTCACTACTGCAATTCTGGAAGCGCTTTGTATTGCGTCTATCATAGTCCTGATCAAGTATGGCAGGAGAACCCGCCGAGAGGTGCCTGCAGAGCAACAACCCGGATTTGCGCGCTTTATTTCAGCGACGCTCGTACTATTCAGCATTCTTATTGCAATACCCTATGCACTAATTCTTGGCTTTTTAATTATCATGGTTACTGGATCAAAATAACCAAAACGAAGCTTTGAAAGAGGGCTTCGGGATGCTTGTATCGGTTGCAACCCTGGCTTGGCGTAGCCTCCGACTACGTCGCCACGGCAGGCAATCTCCTGATTACGGAAATAAAGACATATTGTGAATTGCGTTTTCGCAAGTGGAAAAGACTTGCGCCAATGGGGATTCTCTGGGCGGCAATGACTTATTTATTTTCCACCCAACTACTATTCTTATTTATCCGTCTTTTACTTTGATCATCAATGCCTTTTAAACAAAAATCATATTTTATGAAAAATACCCCATACTTATTTGCAGCGTTATTAATCGCTATTGTATTTTTAATATCGCCATCAAGGGCGCAAATAATCACAACCGTGGCAGGGACCGGCTCTTATGGCTTTTCCGGCGACGGTGGGGCTGCTACTGCAGCCAAATTGTGGCATCCTACGGATATGGCAGTTGACGCCAGTGGCAATTTATATATTGCCGATAAAGCAAATTACCGGCTCCGGAAGGTAAATTCATCGGGAATTATTAACACATTTGCCGGCGGTGACACCTGCACTGCCGACGGTGTGCCGGCAACAACAGCAAATATTTGGCCTAATGGATTGGACGTTGATGCTGTAGGTAACGTATACACTATTGGTATTTACTCAATACGTAAAATCAATACATCAGGTATCATTACCACAATAGCTGGTAATGGTGGTTATGGCTCAACCGGAGATGGTGGCCCTGCTACCGCTGCAACATTTAGGGAGCCCGTGGCTATAGCGCATGATGCGGCAGGAAATATTTATATTGCAGATGGCGGCGGATATAGCTATGGTGGAATCATAAGAAAAATAGACACAGCAAATAATATTAGTACTGTAGCCGGGGGAGGCACATCACTTGCGGAGGGTATCGCAGCTACTGCAGCCGGGCTCGGCAAGCC
>CANBTK010000370.1 GCA_947372365.1 Flavipsychrobacter stenotrophus
GTACGCCGCCGTTATACCTGCTGCCGCACCCATAACTGTAAGGGCGCACGATTGGTGTATGGCACAGCTGAATGAATACCTGCCCAACCCCAAAGCCCGGGGCCTGCTGCAAGCCATGCTGCTGGGCGACGAAGTGAACCTTGACGAAGGGCTGCGCCAGTCGTTTTCCGATACCGGCATAGTGCATGTGATAGCCATTTCCGGCGGCAACATCATGTTGTTCTTTATACTTATCGCCTTTCTGCTGCGCTGCCTGCGGCACTACAAATACCTTTGGCTAAAGTACGCCATTGCGCTGCCGCTGGTATGGTTTTATGTGATTATGGCAGGCTCTTCGCCATCAGCTATACGGGCGGCAATAATGTTCAGCATACTGGCGTGGGGGCTTGCATTCCAGAAGGGCAACAATACCCTTAACCAGCTGCTGGCAACTGCTTTCCTGCTGCTGTGCGCCCAGCCTATGTGGCTTTACGCTATTGGTTTCCAGCTATCGTTCATAGCTGTGCTTTCGCTGGCGCTGTTTTACTCGCCCATTCATGGGTTATGGCTCCCCAAAAACTGGTTCGCTAAACAACTATGGGCTATACTCTGCGCCAGCCTGGCTGCCGAACTGTTGGTAGCGCCCGTTGCCATTTACTACTTCCATAACTTCCCGGTGCTGTTCCTTATTGCCAATGTAGCGGCCTACCTGTTTATGGGTGCAGTGCTTATACTAGGCATAGCCATAGTAGCCGTGGGCTGGTGGCCTGCCCTGGCCAAAATAATGGGCAATGTGGCTACCGGGCTGGTACTGGCTTTCGATAGCCTCATAAAGTGGATGCAGGGCTTCAACCCCACCTCATTCCATTACCTGAAGTTAACCATGCCGCAGTTGGGTATGCTAGGCGTGGCTATGGCTGGCATTGCTTACTTCCTGTTCCGGAGGAAAAAGCTGGCCCTATTTACCGGGCTGGGGGCGTTCTGCGTTTTTCTGGCCCTGTTGGGTTTAGGCAAATGGGCTTCCCTGCGCCAGCAGCACTTTGTATTGTACAATATCGCAAAAGGCAACCATATGGAATACCTGGCCAACGGCCAATACCATGTAATAGGCACCGATACGCTTAGCCCGCAGAAGGTAGCTTATGCGGTAACGCCATCGCACATACAATGGCAGGCATGGCAAAAAGGGATCGATATAACCAACGAACTGCTGCGCATCAACAACCAAACGATTTTAATACTGAACAAAGAAATGGCCACCACCGCCCACTACCCTACCGATTATCTGGTAGTCAATTATACAGGCACCATTAACCCACGCCAGCTATCCGCCACATTTACACCCAAACTCATTGTAATAGGCAACAACTACACCCGCAAGCAACAGGCTGAGTGGGCTGATTCTGCCGCCGCTGCACATGCAGCCATCCATACCGTGAGCAGGGATGGGGCGTTTGTGGTGGGGGAGTAACCTGATTCAACTACCGCCAGAATTGGGCGGCTATTACAATTTACCAACACTCCTTATCTTGCACCTGCATGAAACTACTTAAAACAACATCCTTAATCATAGCGGCTTCGCTGGCCTTTGCATCGTGCAAGGATAGTACGGAACAGAAAACGGCTGATGCCCCGGTGGCGGCACCTGCCCCTAAAATAAACACGCCTGACTTTAATGCCGATAGCACTTATGCCGACATTAATACACAGGTAACTATGGGGCCACGCACTCCCGGCTCTGCGGCTCAAAAGAAGTGTGCTGACTGGATGCAGGGCAGGCTGAAAGTGGTTTGCGATACTGTTTACAGGCAGGAAGCCAAAGTGACTGGCGGCGATGGCAAGCAGCTACCTTGCTACAACCTTATTGGCAGCATCAACCCCAAGGCACAAAGGCGCATACTGCTCCTTACCCACTGGGATAGCCGCCCCTGGGCCGACCAGGATACTAAGGATAAAGATAAGCCCATACTGGCAGCCGATGATGCGAGCAGCGGCGTAGCTGTTTTGCTGGAAATGGCCAAGAAAATAAAAGCTATGGGGCTATCCAGCGACCTGGGTATTGATATCCTCTTTACCGATGTAGAAGACTATGGCAAAACAGAATGGGGCGAAAACTCCTACTGCCTGGGCACACAATATTGGGCTAAGCACCCACATGTAGCAGGCTATAAAGCAGAATTCGGGATATTGCTGGATATGGTGGGCGCAAGTGGCGCGCAGTTCCCGCTGGAAGGTTTTTCTTCCGAATTTGCCCCGGCACAGCAGCAAATGGTGTGGCAGGCAGCCGGCCATGCAGGCTATTCGTCTTACTTCCCGTTTGTACAGGCAGGCAAAATCACTGATGACCATGTACCTGTAAACCAGATAACGGGCATCAAAACCATTGATATCATTAACCTGAACGTTAACTCGCAGAATATTTTCGCGCCGCACTGGCATACCCACAACGACAATATGGGCATCATAGACAAAAACACTTTGAAAGCAGTAGGGCAAACACTGCTCCAGGTTATTTATGAAAACGCTGCGAGGGCATAAGAATACCTGCAAACATTTTGGATTACCGAGGGCTGAAAATTTTCAGCCCTTTTCCATGCCCGGCAACGGCACAAAAGAAAAGGGGCGGTTGGCACATAGCCAACCACCCCTTTTTAAAACAAAAGCTTATTACTTCGCTATGCTTACATTGCCTGTTTGGGTAGTGTTACCGTTGGCATCAATAATAGAGTAGAAATATAAACCAGCTGCAACCTGCGCCACATCCATAGTAGTATTGCCTGTGAATGTTTTGGTGGCAACCACCTGCCCGGTTACCGAAACCAATTTGCAGGTAATGGCTTCGTTGCCCCTTGTGCCAAGGTGCAACGTGTTCGTAGCCGGATTGGGGTAAACGCTTACCGCGCTGCCGTTTGCAGCCAGTTCAGCCGCCGAAAGTGGCGAACCAGTCATGGTTACATCATCAATATACAAAGTGCTGTTGATTGTAGATGCCGTGCCGCCCTTGCTGCTGGCGAAGGTTACACGTATGGTATCTGGAACGGCATCAACATTGGTATAAACAATATTCGCTGTTACCTGCCCAAACGCTGTTGACGCGCCTATTTTAACCAGGCCTGCGCCTAAAACCGAATCGGGCTTGCCCCCTGCTGCACCCAGTACCTGCACGGTAAGCACGCCGCTATCGGCTGCTGCCCCTGCAATGTATTTTACCCAGGCACTAACCGTATTTGCACGGTAAGTAATATGCGTGCCGCCTGTGTAGTAAAGCGAAAAATCAGTAAGGTTTACATGCGCTGCAGCGTTTGACACTACGCCTGGGAAAATGCCCAACGTATCCTGGTCTTTAGTTACGATTTTGGCAGAATAAGTGCCGCTGTGTACATTCAGCGAATCCTTAAACAATTGTGGCTTCCATACTGAGTCATCAATCATCAGTATAGAGCCAAAGGCCTCGCCAAGGCTTATAATCAACGAATCAGCGCCATACCAGCTGTTGGCTACATATATAGCCTTGGGGGTAGAGCCACCGGCAGTATTAATATGCCAGGACTCGAAGCCTGCATTAGGCAGTACCTGTGCCTGCGAACCCAGCGCCATGATAACAGCGCACAATACCAAGTAGATTTTTTTCATGTACAATATCTATATTTTGAGTGCAAATTAGTAATATTTATCTAATAAGTCACCTACCCTAAAGTTTCCAGGCATTTCTGGATAGCAGCAAAATCTGGCACGTCGCCTGCATTTTCCAGTACTTCAGCATAGCGCACAACGCCATCTTTATCTACTACAAAAGCCGAGCGCTTAGATACGCCCTTCATATCGTTAAACCAATCTTCATAAATGCTCTCGTAAGCCCTTGACGCATCCTTATTAAAGTCGCTCAGCAAAGGGAAGTT
>CANBTK010000371.1 GCA_947372365.1 Flavipsychrobacter stenotrophus
TGGGTAGCCCGTACACTGTTCAAAAACGGCGAAATTTTCCTTATAGATATTTTTCATGGCAACAAACCCCTTGCCGATGCTGTGAATAATTTGTTGCTCGTTGGCTTTTACCTGGTGAATATTGGCTATGTGGTCTATGCGCTTAAAACAACTGAATTGGCTGCTAATGCACGTGAGATAATAGAAGTGCTGAGTGTAAAAATTGGGTTCATCATACTCATGCTGGGGGGCATGCATTTCTTTAATATGTACGTATTCTTCAGGCTGCGCAAAAGGGCACTCGCCTACAAAGCCTACAACCGCTATGGTTACGATGGTGGTAATGCCGGGGCAGCCGAGTAGGTAGGTTAACTGGCAGGCGTTGTAAAAGCGCCTGCCTATTCAATATCCTTAAAAGCGGACGCTATGAAAAAGAAATTATTAACCAAAATGGCAGGCTTGGGCTGGCAAATATTACCTGTGCTTGATGGTATGATACATCAGGAAGGCAGGGATCCATGGCTAGGCGTATTTCTCTGGCTGGGTGTTATACAAACCGCAAGTTGCCTGCTGAACCGTATTTTTCTTAAGCGGGAATTTCGTAGCCAATTGAGGATAGTATATGAGTTGCTACTACTAGCTTTTTATGGAGTGGTACTTTCCGGGATATTGGATGCTGAAAATCGCCCTGCATATTTCAGTAATCATTCCTTCTGGGTATTCTGTACGCTGATGGCGATTGGCTATGGGGTCATTTCCTGCCATGAAATATGGAAGATATATCGGCTTAGTAGCAACGAGATGGAAGAAAAGAATTAAGGTGTCGGCAGTTCAATAAATTCATTATGAAGAAAGTGTTATTTACGAAAATTGTAGGTTTACTAATGCAGGTTGCTGCAATAGTTATATCGTTGATCTATTTGCGGCCCGAGCCAGCCACCTACGTCGATCCGATAATAAATACGTACCCATACATTGGCCTGGTGCAGGTGATAAGTTGTATGGCGAATCGTATATTCCTGCGTAGGGCCTGGCGCAGCAATTGGAGATGGTTATACGAACTTCTGTTGTTGCTTTATTTTATGCAAGCGATGACGGAGGTAGGAGGGAAAGTGAAACTTGATTTTGATCATTTTGACGCTTTCGCCAAATTCTGTGGGCTTATGGCAATAGGCTATATTGCTATTTCCATTCATGAAATATGGATACTTAGAACGCTTATTAAAGAAGAAGTACGACAAGCAACCGATAGGAATGAATGGTAGTTTATGAATGATTTCAATTTTGTTATATGAAAACCACATTATTTTTTAAAAGGCTTGACCTTTTGCTCCAGATTGCAGCACTTTTAATACCCATTTATAGACAGGTTTTAGATAGTAGCTACCTCTTTGTATTGGTGTTGTATTCAGCTGTTGGTTTGGTGCAGGTAGTAAGCTGTACGTTGCACAGTATTTTCCTGGATAAATTTCTGCGCAGCAAGTGGCGGGGGTACTACGAAACAGCCTTGCTCGTATTTATACCAACGGCAATCCTGATAGGAGCTACATGCAATCCAATTTTCGTAAGCCTCATTGTTACGCTATTCAGCGCTGTAATGGCCATATGGTACGGCTACTTCTCCTACACCGAAACGCAATACATCAGGCGGATAGTGGGGCGGAAGGAGTTTACTTAGTGCACCTCCGTTGTATCAGGCATTTATACTGATTGAACATTAAAAAAACAGCATCTCCATAATTTTGAATGCAACGTAAACGTAGCATAAAGGGAGTGAGGGGATGTTTACACACCGAAGTTTAGTGTACAATTGGCATTTAGACGCATAATCTTGTTTGTTTTTTGTTTTAGTGAATAACCCCGTGCCGGAAGGCAGGGGTTATTTTTGTTATTTATCATTAAGTTTTTGTTGCTTTTAAATATTTAGGATTTCATTATCAATTACAACATCTACCTTCGTGCGATTTTTTGCCATTTTAGGCATTAATGTATCAGCAAAAGCATGAAAAAAATTATAGGTTACAGGAAACTTTTAGGGGTAGGTGAAAAGGCAGACTTACAGGAACTAAAAACCATTTACAGGGGTTTGATAAAAACCTGGCACCCTGACAAATTCCAGGAAAGCGATGAACAAAAAGCTGAGGCTGAATTAAAAAGCAAGCGCATCATCGAGGCCTATCACTTTTTAGTAAGCATTGCGCCTGAAACCCTTGCCGAATACAATGCCGAATATACTACTACCACCAACACCATTGGCATCGAAGATTTCGAATACAAAGGTGAGACACTGATCATCAAGTTCTTCGACGGTAGCAGCTACGAATATTTTGGTGTTCCCAAAGCTATTTACGTAAAGCTCATCAATGCACCTGCGCAAGCACGTTTTGCACGCAGGCATATTTTCAATTCATTTGTTTACAGGAGCGTAAGTAGGGTAGAAACGGTTTAACGCAGTTGCTGCCCCCGGTGCGTCACGCATCAACTTCTTTATCCAGTTCCGATGTTGCTTTGGTGTCCCTCATAAACAGGTACACCATAAGCGATAGGAATATGCATGCCGTAATGTACCAGTAAAAATACGGCTCATGCCCTATCTCCTTTAGCCACAAAGCAATGTATTCGGCAGTGCCGCCAAAGATGGCTACTGTTAGCGCATAAGGCAAACCCACGCCCAATGCACGCACTTCCGCAGGAAAAAGTTCAGCTTTTACAATGGCATTGATACTGGTATACCCGCTCACAGTTATAAGCGCAGCCAGCAGCAGGAAGAAGGCCACATATACCGATGTTGTGTTACTGAGGGCGGTAAGCAATGGTACTGTGCATAAAGAGCCCAGCACCCCAAAAGTAATTAACAGCGGCCGCCTGCCAATACGGTCGGACAGGCTGCCGAAAACCGGCTGCAGCAATGCAAAAATGAGTAGGGTAACAAATGATAGCATTGTTGAAGTCTCTTTGGTAAGGTGCACCGTATTGACCAGAAACTTCTGCATATAAGTAGTGTAGGTATAGAACGCAAGCGTGCCCCCGAGTGTTAGCCCAACTACCGAAAGCAAAGCCCTAGGGTGTTTCAGCAGTTCCTTAATAGTACCCTTTTTCTCGTCAGCTACATTCCTGTGCGTTTCAAAAGCCTTGGTTTCATGCAGGTTGCGGCGCAGGTAGAGGGCTACCAGTGCAAGTATAGCGCCAATTACAAACGGTATGCGCCAACCCCATGCATGCAGCTGCTCATCGGTTAGCAGGCATTTTTGCAGTGTTATTTGTATGGCCAGCGCTATCAGTTGCCCGCCTATAAGTGTAACATACTGGAAGCTGGAATAAAAGCCACGCCTGCTTTTGCTGGCCATCTCGCTGAGATAGGTTGCTGATACCCCATACTCGCCGCCAACGCTCAGCCCTTGTAGCAACCGGGCAATAAGCAATAATAGGGGCGCGGCTATACCAATAGACTGATAAGTAGGCGTTACTGCAATAAGCAGGGAGCCGAATGACATTAGCAGCACTGATAAAGTCATACTTTGTTTACGGCCTATTTTATCGGCAATGCGCCCGAAAATGAACCCACCCAGCGGCCGCATCAGGAAGCCCAGTGCAAATATGCCTGCAGTATTAAGCAACTGCGCTGTCGCATCGCCTTTTGCAAAAAACGACGAGGAGAAGTATATCGCAAAAGCTGAATAGGCATACCAGTCATACCACTCTACGAGGTTGCCAATAGAGCCGCCCAATATTGATTTAAGCCGTAGAGCCGATATTTTTTCGGGGCCGGTTGTCGATTGCATTTTGGGGTGAGGTGATTTTGGGTGTGTGTACAATGTTAGCGAATTGGTGCGGTTTTTCATAGGATTCCGCTTTACCCTGAAAAACAAAGTATGCCGGGCAAACGTAGCCAATTG
>CANBTK010000372.1 GCA_947372365.1 Flavipsychrobacter stenotrophus
GTAATGACAGCGCGGCAAAGGCATTCCCTGAAGCTGTGCCGTTGGATTCATAAACATCAAAAACTAAATTGTATGGAATACAACATTTCAATTTTGCCACAAGCCGAAAGGGCAGTCACTGACACCAAATCTATCCCGTTTGGCAAAATCCCTACCGAGCACATGTTTATTGCCGAATACAAGGACGGCAAATGGCAGCAGCCGCGTATTGTACCCTTCCAGGACCTTACGCTCAGCCCGCTTGCCTTGTGCCTGCACTACGGCCAAACTGTATTTGAGGGGATGAAAGCCTTTGTGATGGAAGATGGCACCATCAATATCTTCAGGATGCAAAAACACTACGAGCGGTTTTGCAAATCGCTGGACAGGATGTGCATGCCGCAGGTGCCACAAACTTTGTTTAATGAAGCCATGCACCAGCTGCTGCAGCTGGATAGCAGCTGGGTACCTACCGAGCCGGACGGCTCGTTGTACATACGCCCGTTTATGATAGCCAGCGAAGGCCGCATAGGCGTTAAGGTTGCCGATGAGTATTTGTTTATGATTGTGTGCTCACCAGCCTACCAATACTATGCCAACCCACTGAAAGTAAAGGTGGAGACGCAGTTTGTACGCGCTGCTGATGGCGGCACGGGCGGCGCTAAATGCGGCGGCAACTATGGCGGCGCTTTCTACCCTACCGAAATGGCTAAAAAAGAAGGCTTTGACCAGGTGTTGTGGACGGACGCTAAAAACCACGAATTCATTGAAGAGTCTGGCACCATGAACGCCATGTTCTACATCAACAATACCCTTATAACACCAGCTCTTTCCGGCACTATACTTGATGGCGTAACGCGCGACTCATTGCTGGCGCTGGCAAGGGAAGAGGGCATAAAAGTGGAAGAAAGGCAGATAGGCATAACTGAGCTGGCAGCGGCATTTGAAGCAGGCACAAGGGTGGAAGCCTTTGGCGCCGGCACTGCAGCCGTTATTGCCCCTATTGAGTTTATAACTATAAACGGCAAAACCTATAACGCTTATGTAGGTGCAGACGCCATGATGTACCACCTGAAAACAGCATTGTTTAACATACGCAGGGGCCTGGCACCTGATACCCATAACTGGAACTATATAGTTAAATAGTGGAGCCAATTAACTTAACACATAATGGCTACCTGGTAACCACCGATAAGGCGCTGATGCACCCGGCTGATGTTTACCAGTGGCTATCGGAACTATCGTACTGGTCGCAGCGCATACCGTGGGCTACTTTTATGCTGGGCTTTGATAACTGCTTTGCAATAGGCGTTATTAAAGATGGCAGGCAGGTAGGCTTTGCAAGGCTTATCACCGACTATGCCACATTTGGCTACCTGGCCGATGTGTATGTCGAGGAACCACACCGGGGCCTTGGGCTGAGTAAAATAATGATGCAGGAATTGTTTGCCCTTAATTGGGTAAAGGGGCTCAGGCGCATTATGCTGGCAACGCAGGATGCACATGGCTTATACCGCCAGGTGGGTTTTACCCCCTTGGCCCACCCTGAAAGGCTTATGGAAATTGTGCGCCCCGGCATTTATGAAAAAAGGGATAGCTAAGCCAGTTGGAACAAATTCCGCTATGAGCGTTTCACGCTAAGGACGCGAAGCTCCCGCCAGGAAGGCGCAAAGCCAACGCGGCCTGGTACAGGTTTTTGAAGTGCGAATGATCTAATACCTATTGGCCATTAAAAACAGTATCAGCAGTAGTTTGAACACAAAAGTAAAACCGATTGGACATTAAAAAGCGGCATCAGCAGTAGACTGAACACAACAGCAAGCGCAGCATAGCTATTTCCCCTTCGAAGGATGCCTGCAAAGGCACGAGCGAAGCTCTGAGGGGATGTTCACATCCCGAAGTTTGAAATACCAATGCTATCATTCAAAAGGGAAGGGGTTGCGCTGCAACCCCTTCCCTTTTTATAAAATGCCCCTACTGAAATAACTGTACTATGGCGCTTACGCTTTCTCTTCCCAAATCTGCGAAAGGTGTACCAGTATCTCGGTAGCCTTTTGCATATCCTGAACGCTCACATACTCCTGCTTGGAGTGGATACCCATTTCGCCTGTAAACAGGTTAGGGCAAGGCAGCCCCATGAATGATAGGCGGGAACCATCGGTACCGCCGCGTATGCTGATGCGCTCAGCAGTAATACCTGTACGGGTATAAGCCTCCTGTGCATAGTCCATCACCTGTGGGTGCAGGTCCAGCACTTCCTTCATATTGCGGTACTGTTCCTTAACTACAAAATCAATACTCACGCCCGGGAAATCCGCTGCGGTTTTTAATGCCATCCCCTTAAGCCTTTCTTCATGCTCAGCCAGCTTAGCCGTTTCAAAGTCGCGCACAATAAATTGCACAGTTGCTTTTTCCAGCGCGCCTACAATTGATGTGGGGTGCACAAACCCCTGCATGCCTTCGGTTGCCTCGGGGCACCACTCTGCCGTTGGCAATGATGCCACAAATGCCGATGCCGCCTTTATAGCGCTCACCATTTTGCCCTTGGCATAACCCGGGTGTGCACTCACGCCATGAAACGTAACAATGGCAGCATCAGCCGAGAATGACTCCCCTTCCAGATGCCCACGCTCGCCACCATCCAGCGTATAACCGAAATCGGCACCGAGCTGTTCCATATTAATAGCAGCTACACCACGGCCTACTTCTTCGTCAGGCGTAAACAGTACACGTATTTTGCCGTGCTTTACCTCGGGGTGCTGAATGAGGTAGTTAGCGAGGTCCATAATAATAGCCACGCCAGCCTTATCATCAGCGCCTAAAAGTGTGAGGCCCGATGCGGTAATGATATCATCGCCTATGCGGGTTTTGAGGTATGGGTGCTCATTTGTTGTAATAACTACCGAACTATCATCTGGCAATACTATATCGCTGCCATCATAATTTTTGTGCAATATTGGCTTTACGCCCTCACCGCTGCAATCGGGTGCGGTATCTACGTGCGAGCAGAAACAAAGCACAGGCACATTTTTATCGGTTGTAGCAGGTATAGTAGCATAAACATAGCCATGCTCATCCAGCACAGCATCGGTAATGCCCATCGCTATCAGCTCTTTTACGAGTATCCTGCTCAGGTCCTTTTGCTTTTCGGTGGAGGGCTGTGATGGTGATGCTGCATCGCTCTGTGTATCTACCTGTACATACCGCATGAACCTTTCGGCGGCTGTGTGATTATAATTGCCTAATGCCATAATTTTAAAATTGTTGGTAAAAATAGGTATCTTAGTTATCGTATGAAAGGATTTGGGCTCACTAAAACTGATTTTTCTGAGATTGTCACTGTCGCATTTACTCTTTTTGCGGTAATAGACATACTTGGCTCACTGCCCGTTATTATATCCATTAAAAAGAAGATGGGTGATATTAATGCCCTTACAGCCACCCTTGTATCGGGCGGGTTGATGCTACTGTTCTTTTTAATAGGTGAACAGATGCTGCACTTTATGGGGCTGGATATCAAATCGTTCGCCATTGCCGGCTCTATAGTTATATTTATATTGGGGCTGGAAATGGTGCTGGGGCTGGAGTTTTTCAAACACGACCAGAATGACAAAACCAGTACGCTTGTGCCCGTAGCCTTCCCCCTCATTGCTGGTTCCGGCACGCTTACTACAGTTATGTCGCTGAAGGCGGCCTATGAGTATTACAATATACTTATAGCCATATTCATCAACCTCATTATTGTGTACATTATTTTACGGTCGGTCAATTTTCTTGAAAGGATAATCGGGCCATCGGGCATCACTGTTATCCGCAAGTTCTTCGGGGTCATACTGCTGGCCATAGCGGTAAAGATATTCAGGACGAATATCGGGGTGATGAGGTA
>CANBTK010000373.1 GCA_947372365.1 Flavipsychrobacter stenotrophus
GCATACACATCGGTGCATTTCTGCAACGCCCTTTTTGAGTTAGGCATTGGGTTTACAATTGATTCGTCCATTTTTGCGAACACATATAAATAGCCCTCTCCGCCCTTAGCCAGCTTCGATTGGGTTATCCACCCGTTGCCACCTGCTACCATGTCCTTAGGTATGCAATAGCCGTTGGCGCCCTTGGCCCAGTCGGCCACTTTTTCGGCGCCCACCATCCACAGTGCAGTGGTAGGTAAGCCCAGGGCTTTGTAGCTGCGCGACAGGCAAGACATACGGAACTTCATTTCGGCAGTAGTTATCTTCCTGAGCTGCGACATATCGAATTCGCCCTTCAGTGCATTCTGCACATAGTCGGCACGGGCTATGTCGGTGAAGTTAACGATGACAGTGCCAGCACCAGCCTTTAGGCACGGGCCTTGCTCGCCATCCCAGCCTGTGGTTTCCTTAAGCCCATAGTCTGCCACGGCAGGCGAGAGCGCATTGTAGCCCAGTTCATTATCCAGCAATGGCAATGCAGTAGGTGGCTTTTCCGATTTAAACACACCTGTCTGCACACTGGTAAGGGATGCCCTGTAGGTACGTGCCGCATCGGGCGAAGTGCCCACCCACATACCATTAACGGCAGCACAAAGCTTAGAGTCTTCTACGAACGGCGAACCCAGCCCGAACGTTGCATAGAACGTGCCTTGGTCTACGCCTTGTGCGTTAACCCCGCCTGAGAAGGTAACATCCCAGCCCGGATAAAATATTTTAGTAGCGGAATCAGGCAGGTAATTAGCCCTTGCCAATGCATCCGTTTGTGCATTTTTCATATTAAGGTCGCCCATGTGCGGCACCTCCGGCAGTGGCGATACCATAGCCAGTATGGTTTCCTCCACCTTTGTTTCAAGGCTAGGCATGGTTAGCGCCACTGCAAATAGCGGCTTCTGCTGTTCTTCCTGGGCATGGTCTTTGGGGCCATTTGCGGTAAAGGCCTGGATAGTTGTGCCCGGCAGTGTAATATCGGGGTTAGCCCTTTTGCGCGCGCCACTCATATCTTCTATGCCGCCCAGCAAAAACAGGTCCTTATAGTCGTGCAGGTCATAGCTGTCTATATACGGGAAGAAATCGGGTGCGGTAATTACCGAAAAAGCCGGTAGTATTTTCAGCCTCAGTATTTTATTGCCCGCATCGCTTATGCCCTGGGTTGGCGCTGCCACTACAGCAGCCGTGCCGGACAGTTCGGCATTAACGCAGCCATCGCATATGCTGTCTTCAAATAAGCCTACCCAGTAGCTTTTACCGGTTTGCGCTTCCAGCCCATCCATTGTTTCGGTAAGGTGGGTAATCTTATCGCCGTCGTTTTCTGACACCATTTCGCGTATGTTCATGAACATAGGCGTGTTGCGGGGCGCATCATAATCGGTGAGTATCTTATCGGGGTGCAGGAGCTTTGCCGCAGCAATATCCAGCGCATCCTGGGTTTGTGCCTTTTTGTTCAGCGATTTGAATGATGTGTACCTTCTGTTGGAATAAGGTATTACAAAGTTGCTTTCCTTTATCTCAGGTATCAGCACCCTCAGGCGCTCTGGCTTGCCGCCTACCTGCTGGAACGCCCTGCGCACAAGCACACTGGGCACCGATGCCACCAATACCGATGAGCCCTGCGTTGTGAGCGATACCATGGCCGGGTCATAGATACCCGCAGTGTACTTTTTCTGAGGGTTGGTGCTGGAACTGCTCCTGCGTATGAAAGGCGCTGCGCCCTTGTCAAATTTCACCTTTGGCGGCAGGTTTACGCCATCAATTGTGCAAAGGCGCGACAACTTTTCATTGATGTGCGATTCGCAAAACGATATGTCGTTGCCCTGCAGGTAAATATCATCTTTAAATATTTTTTTTATAGGCAGCAGGAAATCGTAACTCTCGTTCTTATCCAGGTTTACAGGCGTAAAAATGCTCAACTGGTCATATTTCATGCGCTGAGCCAGGAAGAGGCCATACCTGGCTGGCGATACCGCAATTTCAGCCTCAGGGCCTGTAGCCGGCTGGTTAGAGAAGCAGCGGTTCTTTTTGTCGTAATCCATTGGCTGGCTACCTACCCTGCCAAAGCCTGACCTTGAAAATACCATATCGGCATAGCGGTCGTGCGGTGTTTTGCAGGCGGGGCGGTACTCATAGGCAAATACTGCCAGTACCATATTGTCATCAGTAACTGTATCGGCATCTATAAGCTGAAGGCCGTAAATGAAATTTTCCAGTGCATCCAGTTGCTCCAGCGATGGGTACTCGTTTGTAGTTATAGTTACAAACGGGCTGGCCAGCAAGTGGTACAGCAGGCTGAAACCGGGGAAGCCCGGTTGTATAAGGCGGCAGCCGGCAAAATCATCGCAGCCCGGCACGCCAACAATATTGGGCTTGAATTTAGTGAACAGCGCCGGGTTCATAGGCCCGCTGCCATTCAAATCAATGCCGGAAATAGTTTTTACCAGCCCCAGCCAGCCATTAGCCCCCATCCACTGAAGGAGGCTGGCGAATGCATCGGTAACTGGTTTATTAAGTGGGGGCAGGTTGCCCACAACAACATCATCAGTGGGGCCAAAAACCCCGAATTGGTTTGCCATAGCTAATTTTTTGTTTGGTAGTGTTGTGTTAGTGAAATGCTGCGCCGCTGCAACAAATTACAGCCTTACGCATAATAATTGCGTATAAAGTTATTACAATTACAATAACATCCAAAGGGAATTAATAAAATAAATCACTACTTTCCTCTTTATAAAAACAGGCATTTTCTATAAAAGGGGGCAGGAAGAATACATGGCTAAATAACCCCAACAATGCAATGCTGCCGGGCTAAGAAAATAAGAGGTTCGCTCAAAGGCATTTTTTAATGTTTAGGCAACGAATTCATGGGCGAATGTCTCCAAGCAGGGAACGGGGAATGCCTGGAAAGAGAGGGCGCAATGGCGTTAGTCCGCGCTTTACACGGGATGCCTCAGCGCCCTGGCGTGAGGTTTTAAAATTCAGCGTTAAAAGTGCCGCTTAGTACCAGTTATTATCAAAGTCAACTTCTACTGCCTGCTCATACCAAACCCGGTTAGTTTCATCCCTCGCCTCAACCCTGTAGGTGCCGTTGATATCGCGGCTGGGCTTAAACTCTACTAAAACAGTAACCCCGTTTTTATCTATGAGCCTGCCATTGTCTATTTTCTTGTAGATGTCGCCATTCTCTTTGTATATAGTTACGTACATCTGTTTGTAGCCCTCGCTGGCCCACTTTACAGGCACTACTATCCTGCCGCTATCCCGCCTAACCACTGCCTCTCCGGGCCTTTCGCTCATCTGGAAATCCCTGTAGTAATTAGGTACGCGCTTGTGCTGGATATCGGCTACAAAGCGCATCAGTTTTTCCGACTGGCCGTGGTCACCATAGTAAAAAATTTCGCTAAGGCTGTGCCCATTGGTGAAGGCCCATACGCCCCTCTGCACCAGGTGTGGGTTAAAATGGCCGGCGTGGGCATATTCGAGCATCTTTACCATACCGCTATCGCCCTGTTTCCAGAAGTTGTACTTAATATCTTTATAAGGGCTGTGGGCATAGCTCTTGCCGCAAAAGGTTTCCAGCGTTACTGTTTTGGTAGCGCCGGGTTCCAGTTCTATTTTTTCGTTGCCCCAGGCTACCAGGTTCTGGCAGGTAGTGTCGGCGGGAACAAATATCAGGCCTGGGTCAACATCAATATCCATGCTTTTCTGGCTGTTATTGGTTACCTGCAGGCTGATGCACCTGCCGCAGTAGCCACCCAGCGACACCGCCTTTACGGTCAGCTTCTTATTGGCCATGCCCCTTTTCAGGGT
>CANBTK010000374.1 GCA_947372365.1 Flavipsychrobacter stenotrophus
AGCATACTGCAGGATGCCGGGCACCGCGAAGCGATACAGGCATTAATGAATGAATTGCTGATGCTGGCAGCAGCCCTTAATATAAGCCTGCCGCCCAATGCTATAGAAAAGAATTTTGAAGTGATGGGGCGGTTGCCTTATGATACCACATCGTCAATGCAGGCTGACTTTATAAATGGCAGGCCTACGGAACTAGAAAGCTTAACAGGCTTTGTTGTAATGCAGGCAAGGGGTAAGGGCTTAACTTTACCTAATTATGAGTTGTTGTACAAACAACTGGGCAGCGTAAATAAATCATAGCTGCTGTATTGTGGATCTCCCGCTGAAATTGATGGTTGCAGCTACATTGCACCTACCTGGCAGGTATTTTGTGTAACCAACGTTTCCTTACCTTTGCAGTATGCAAACTCAGGAAATAAAGGATTTATTGCCAGAAGGTTTTTCTGGGCAATCCAGGGTATGGGTGTACCAAAGCAGCAGGGCATTTATTGAAAAGGAAGCGGCGGAAGTTAACGAACAACTTACGCAGTTTTATACGCAGTGGGAAACACACGGAACGCCTGTTAAAGGCTGGGCCCAATTGCTTTTCAGGCAGTTTGTAGTGGTGATAGCAGACGAAACCAGTGCACAGGTGAGTGGCTGTAGTACAGATAGCTCAGTAAGGGTAATTAAAAGCCTGGAGCGCCAGTACGATGTCAATTTCTTTGACCGTATGATGATTACTTTCCTCAGGAAGGGCAATGCCGAAATGTTGCCGTTTAACCAGGTGCAGTATGCGCTGGATAAAGGCTTCATAGATATGGGTACATTGCTGTTTAATAATGTTGTAACCACAAAAGATGAATTGCTGGATAAGTGGCTGATACCGCTTAAAGACAGTTGGATGGCCAGTAGGGTAAGCGTACCGCAATAAAGGTATAGTCTCAAAAGTCGAATCTATGCTTTAAGGTTTGCTAAAAAGAGAATTTACCCATCTGATACCCGAATTTTAAAGGGGCCGTCTCGTACTTTTGAGACAGCCCCTTTTACTAAACACACTCAAACGTAATTGTTAATCGTTGTCCCTGTTTTCAGGTTCGTTGGTTGCTTCAGGGGCTGCTTTTGTGTAGTGCTTTCCGGCGAAATTAAGCGGGAAAATAACTTTTACGCTTACATTCCTACCCATGTTATATATGTATTTGGTAGCGTTGCCGTTAACCATATTCAGTGCGTACTTGTAGCGGCTCATATAGTCAATGTAGCCTTCATCTGTTACGTTAGTAACGTTGACGAAAACAGAGCATGCTTTCCTGCCGTGCGACATGATGTCGGTGCCAATGCCTACGTTCAATAAAGCATATGCAGGCAACACGTCTATTTTGCCATCATCGCCGAGGAATTCGTGGTCAAAGCCATTGTATTTGATGCTGCCATTGTACACCCTTTTTTGCTCAAAGCTGTAGTTAAGCCCAATACGGAAATAGCTGTTGGCTAATGTTTTACCTATTTTACCTGCATTAAAAGTAAACTCAGTGCGCAGCCTTGCCGGTGGGGTGAAAGGCAATACATTTTCAGAGTCTGGCACGTTTTTAAGCCTTGCATCAACTACGCTGAAGCCAGTGTACCAGTCGAGCCATTTTGCACCGCTTGGGTGTACATCAAAGCTGGCTTCACCGCCTGTTAATACTGCATCGGTTTGTGAGTACTTGAATACTGGCGCGCCTTCAAAGCCCGGTGTGCTGTTGTTAAGCGAGTCGGTGCCATCAGCGCCAGTCAGTTGCTTTTGGTAAATAAAGTTGGAGATATTGTTGTAGAAGAAGCTCACTTCAGCCGTGAAATCCTTTGAATGGAAGCCAGGGGTAAAGTCAAACTGCATGCTTTGTTCTGGTTTTACATTAGCATCGCCAATTTCGTAAACTGAAGTGCCGTCTTTAATACCGTTAGAACCTGCTTCGGCTACGTTTGGTGCGCGCCAGCCGCTGGATACATTAGCTTTAAGGTAGAAGTTTTTAGTAGCCTGGAATGTAGCGCCTACACTGCCTGCAAAGCCGTTAAAGTTAGTGCTGAAAGCAGTAAAGCGGTGTATAGCGTCAGCGTCGCCTGCGTTCAGTTGGTTGCCGTTTGAATCTATGTAGTTGTCGTGGCCATTAAACGTGCGCATCTGGTAACGTACACCAGCGTTGATATTGAATTTGCCAGCTTTTTTATTAGCGATAGCGAAGCCGCCGAAGTCAAACAAGTCGTACTCGGGCACCAGCAACAAAGTACCTTTGTTGTCCGATTTCTGGTACATGCCATTAGCGCCAACTGTGAAGTTGAAGTTGTTCCACTCAGGGGAAATATAGCGCAGGTCGTAGTTGTAAGTGTTAAGGTGGTACCAGATGTTAGATGTGTTTGGCGTCGTAATATCGTTATTTTCCTGCCTGCTGTTATCCTGCATAGCGAAAGTGCCCGTGAGCCTGCCGCCTTTGCCCAGTGAAACACTGTTATCCCAAACCAGTTTGTTGTGCTTTACTAATTGGTTGATAACGAATGGGGTATAAGACCTGAGTTCCTGGTTAGTTGCAGCAACTTCTATAGGGCCGCCATGCTCGTCAACAGCCGATTTTAAAAAGTGGCTTTCTTCGTCTTTAGCGCCTTCAGCTATGCCTGTCCTTAACTCAAAATAGCTGTAGTGCAGTTCGGAGTAACCCCATTTGCGGTGAATGCCTATAGAGCCGTCGGTATTGAAATTGCTGAATTGTGAATTGAAAACATAGCCGTCATTTTTGTTCTGGTAGGCATGTGCCATCGTGTTATCAACGCGGCCGCTGAAAGAGATGCCTTTAAGGTTGCCTGCAACGTGTGCAGCGCCATTCATCAGCCCGTTATTTGTTTGGTAGTTGTACAGTACATCGCCTTTTACAGTACCTTCTTCTACAGTTTTTTCAGGCAGCAGGTTAATAACGCCAGATATGGCATCGGAACCGTAAACTAATGATGCAGGGCCTTTAAGTATTTCCACCCTGTCAACAGCGTTCTGGTCCACTTCTATACCAAATTCGTCGCCCCACTGCTGGCCTTCCTGGCGTACGCCATTGCTGAGCGTAACTACCCTGTTGCCGCCCAGGCCCCTTATGGTTGGTTTGGCAATGCTTTGGCCATCAGATATACCATCAACACCCGGAATATTTTTAAGGGCATCAATAATATTGGTAGATGTGGTTTGCATCAAATCGTCGTGCGAAACTTCGGTTATTGCCTGTGGTGTTGCCATCAGGTTACTTGCTGACGATGTGCCGGTAACCACCACTTCCTGCTGCTCATAAGAGGCAGGGGTGAGGATGAAGTCGTGCGACATAGCGCCCTTTATGGTTACTTTCTCAGCTTTAACAGCATAGCCTACTGCATGTACCTCTATTACATAGGTGCCTGCTGGTATCCGGTTAAATGAAAAGGTGCCGCCTGTATCGGTAAGCGCGCCTAGTTTTAGGTCTTCGATATATACGCTGGCATTGCCAACAGGGATATTACCTGCTTTATAGACATTGCCAGTAAGCATATTCTGTGCAAATAACGGGCTTGAAGCCATTGATAATAACAGGAAAGAAGAACGTAGATATTTTGTACGCATAGGTAAAAGTATATTGAGGTTTGATTATTGACTATTAATTGTGGCCTGGCAGCCATGAGGCATGCCGTGTTACGGATGGGGCTTAAGTTCTTTGTAATTAGCTAAATGGATAAGCTTGAAATAGTTATGGCTGCTGGCTAGGGTGCACAGCACTATTGCAGCGGGCTTTAACACGGCCTGTAACTATATGGCATACCTATGCAGGCGGCATTAGTTACAAAGGGGAAGTAGGT
>CANBTK010000375.1 GCA_947372365.1 Flavipsychrobacter stenotrophus
GGCAAGACTACATTTATTAAGTTGTTGCTGGGTTTCCTGGAAGCCGATAAAGGGCGTATACTCGTTAATGGGCAGGCCACAACAGCCACAGAAAGGCAGGCTTACTGGCATAGGGTATCTTATGTGCAGCAGCGCCCCTTCCTGCTGCACGATACCATAAGTGCCAACATCACTTTAAGCGGGCACAATATTGATGAACAGCGGCTGCAGAAGGTGATAGGGCAGGTGGGGCTGGCTGATTTGGTTGCGCAGTCGCCTGAGCGGCTCAACAAGCTTATTACCGAAAATGGCAAAAACATAAGCGGTGGCCAGCGGCAGCGCATAGCTATAGCCAGGGCGTTATATAAAGATGCCGATTTGATTATTTTGGATGAGCCATTCAGTGAATTAGATACCACGGCGGAACGCCTTATACTTGCAACGCTGAAGGAGCTGGCACAGCAGGGCAAAATGATTATCCTGATATCGCACAACAAATCAAGTTTCGATTTTTGTACTAAAACTTATTTCATTTGAGCGGGCCAAAAAAAACACTGGTAGTATTAACGCCTGCTTTCCCCGAAAATGAGCAGGATATTAACTGGCTGCCTTTTCTGCAGGCCTTAATAAAGGCTTTTAATGAGCGCTCGCCGGGGCTGGAAGTCATTATCCTCTCGTTTCAGTTTCCGTTAATTAAGGGGCGGTATAAGTGGCATGGCAATGAAGTAATTTCTTTCGGTGGCAATAACAAGGGCCGCCTGCACAGGCCACTATTGTGGCTTAAGGTGTGGCGGGAGCTTGTAGGGTTAAAGAAGCAGAAAAATATTATCGGGCTGTTTAGTTTGTGGCATACCGAGTGTGCACTGTTAGGGCACCACTTTGGTAAATTATATCAATTGCCGCACCGCAACTGGCTTTGCGGGCAGGAGGTAAAGGCCGGCAACAAATATTCCCGCTACATAAGGGCTGACGCAATGGAACTAATAGCGATGTCAGATTTTTTGCAGCGCGAATTCTATGCCAACTATGGGGTGAAGCCAGCGCACATTATACCTGTTGGCGTAGAGCCTTCTAATTTTAATGCTGTAGGCCAGCAGCGCAGCATTGATGTGCTGGGTGTTGGCTCGTTGATACCGCTGAAGCAATACAACGTATTTGTTGATGTGGTGGGGGCGTTGGCAGCGCAACTGCCAGGCCTGAAGTCAATGATATGCGGGGGCGGCCCTGAAATGGTAAATTTGCAACAACAGGTGGGCCGCCTGGGTATAGAAGGGAGTGTAACGCTTGCGGGCGAAACGCCGAATACCGAGGTGCTTGCGTTAATGCAAAGGGCGCGGGTTTTCCTGCATACATCCAGCTATGAGGGCTTTGGTACGGTATGCCTGGAGGCGTTGTGCGCTGGCGCACATGTGGTTAGTTTTACACGGCCTATGGACAGGGATATAAGCCACTGGCACCATGTGGCAGATAAGGAAGCGATGGTGCTGAAGGTGCAGGAGCTGCTGGCGGATACCAATTTAAGCCACAGCCCGGTGTGCCCTTTTACGGTTAAAGATATTGCAGGCTCTATACTGGGTTTATTTGATAATTAAGCGCTGGGTTGTATGATGGACAGGTTACAAAGGGGGGTATTGAAAGTGAAATCCAAAAGCCTTAACTGGCAACGGGATACCCTTTGGGGCATGGGCGCAGGCGGCCGTTTTTTTCAAAATGCCAGGGGGGCACGCATTGTTATTTATCATGGCATTTGCCAGGGCGGGCATACCCGGTTTAACAATATTTTTTTAACGCGCGATGTTTTTGAAGGGCAGCTGAAGTTGTATAAAAAGTACTTCAATGTTATTTCCCTTGATGATTTTTACGCGCAGCGTTTTAGCGCAGGCAGGTATAATATCTGCCTTACTTTCGACGATGGCTTTGCCAATAACCACAAATATGTAATGCCGCTGCTGGAGCAATACCAGGTGCCGGCTACATTTTTTGTAACAGGCATAAGGGAGCATGGCTATGATATACTGTGGAATGATTTCCTGGGCATTATCAGCCGCTACGGCCCGGCAGGACTGGAATATAAAGGGGAGCATTTCAAGAAAAATAAGTGGAACAAATACATATCGCAAACCAGCGGGCTGATGATGCAGGATATTATACGTGCGGGTGGTTTTGGGCTTAAGGTGGAGATGATGGAACTGCTGGGTGGCCTAGTGGATTTCAGGGATACTAAGCAGGATGAGGACTTTTGGCTGCAAATGACGGAGCAGCAAATACGTGAACTATCCCAATGCAAGTATGCAACTATTGGTGGGCATACCGACTACCACAATGACCTTGCAAAAATACCTGTTGCTGACGCGCGGGCTGAGATGTTGGGGTCAAAGAAGTTTTTGGAAAATATTATACAGAAAGAAGTGAACGCGTTTGCGTTCCCATACGGCACCTATACACGCGATGTGGTGGCTGCGGCAAAAGAATTAGGGTATCGACAATTGCTGGCAATGGAGTTTTTCTATCCCGAAGATTTTGAGGATAGCGCCATGAGGGAGCGGCTCACGGTAAGCCCGTTTATTTCAGTTAACAACCAAATGCACGCCAATGTTACCGGGAGGTATTAATAACGAACCGGGTGGCTACACTTTTGAAAGGCTCAGCGCAGAAAGCCTTTACCAGCTAGGTGTGTTGTACACCGCCGTATATGGCTTTAAAAGAGCTTCTGGTTTTTATAATAGAAAGTATAGTACAGCCTACACTGGCCAACAGTATATAGGCTATATAGCTTATGATAATAGCGGGGTGCCTGTTGCATATTATGGCGTTGTGCCTTGCTTTTTGCAGAGTGGCGCTGAGGTCATTTTGGCTGCACAATCTGTAGATACAATGGTACACCCTGCACACCGGGGCAAGGGGCTACTGGCGGAGGTGTATGGGCTTACATTGGCATTGTGTAAAGCCGAAGGGTTTAAAGTTTTATTCGGTTTTCCCAATCAGGATTTTTACCCGATACTCAAGGGTAAATTTGGCTGGGAAGAAGTTGGTGTGTTACACCGTTTTGAGGTGCCAGTTCCTATGGCTGGGCTGGCGGGTGTTTGTAGTGGCATTCCGCTGGTAAGGAAGGCACTCAAACCCTACCGAAAGTATGTGTTGCAAAAACTTGCAGTCTCGCTCAATGGGGTGGCGTTTGAGGGCGCAGCAGATGGCTTTGCCTGGGTGTACAGGAGCGATGCATACCTGAGTTATAAAAAGTACAGTGGTACAACCGTGGTTGCCGTAGGCGGAGCGCAAGCGTGGCTGAAGGTAGGCGATGGGCTGGTGGTAGGGGATATACGGCTGAATGGCAATAGCTTTGAAAGTGTGCTACAGGGGTTGAAAATACTAGCGGCGAAACTTGGTTTGCGGAAAATACATTTTCATTGCAGCGAGGGGGCTGAATTACATAAACTGTTTGCCCGCCATTACCCGCCACTTCCTTCGTTCCATGTATTATTTAAAGGCCTTGGGGCTGGTTTCAATTTGGGCAATGCCAGATTCACTTTTGCGGATATTGACATCTTTTAATCGGCATTATTTCTTTGCCGTCCTGCGGCCAACTACGGTGCTGTAATAACCAATTGCCTTTTGGGCAATGGCAGGGAATGATAATTCCCTATTGAAGTGCGCGATGCATTTGGCCGATTCGGTAGGCCAGTTTTTCTGCGTGGCTTTGCGGGCAGCGGCAACAAACGACTCTACATTGCCTGGTTCCCATAAAGCGCCGAGCGCACCGTGGTCCGTCATTATTTCAAAGCTGGGGATATCCGTAACAATAGGTACGCACCCGCAGGCCAGTGCCTCGCATAACGAATACC
>CANBTK010000376.1 GCA_947372365.1 Flavipsychrobacter stenotrophus
AAGGACAACAATAGAAAGGATTTCGACTTTTATCAAGCCCATTATTCAAGAGACAGCTGCAAAATAGACGCATTTAAACTCGATCTTTTGAAATTTGACTAACAGATATACCGAATTTTATCGATTGCCCCCTCGTCTGCATTTACAACGCGGATGCCACGGAATGGCGTTTGTAACGCCGGTACAAAACCCTATTTTTGATTTATGTCAGGATATATGGACTAATAAAATCATTTTCTCTCTGACTAGAAAATAAATATAATGATAGAGAAAATTTATTATGGATTTTACATGTACTGTAAAAGAAGGATGACGAATGTAAAAACTGATACACCAGAAAATTACGCATGTCACATGGTTGCAGTACAAATATCGATGTGGATATTTGTTGTTGTTGCTTTATCACTGCTGCTCTATCCAGACATTGGGCATACCAGGATGGACTACATATACCATATTAGGCATAGCAAATATAGATATATTTATTTAGTCGGTTTATTTAGTATTTATTTACCCACATACCTATATGTATATAATGCTTACGTCGCAAAAATGGGTTTTGTAGATTTGTGTGTAGCACATGAAAAGGACAGCAAATATACTAGGCTCTCAAATATATATGCATTTATTTTTTTTGTTGCTCCTTATGCATTATTTATATCTGTTGGTGTAGCATGGGCTTTCTATTATAATATTAAAAAATAATCCTCACTCGTCCGCTTTTGCAACGCCATTATAAAAACCTATTTTTGATACAGTAGCTATGTTAACGGTCAACGTAATCTGAAATTTATGAGGTATTCAAAAGCCATTTTTTTAGTTTGCATTACGTTTCTCCCTCGCCAGTCGTTTTCACAAGATTCGCTTGCGGAATACAAGCAATACGCACATCGGGCTGATTCTTTGTTTCAGTCCAAACAATACGCAGCCTCTGGGCAAACATTTCATTTAGCCTTCAACTCCTTTGGCGGAAAAGGATTTCCTGACGACCGTTTTAATGCAGCACGTGCATGGGCATTGGGCGGGAATAGCGATAGCGCTTTTTACAACCTGTGGCGCATTGCCACCAGGGTACACTATAACAAATATTTTGAGCTGAAAAACGAACCTGATCTAATGGCTTTGCACGCTGACAAGCGCTGGCAGCTGCTGCTTGACAGTGTAAAGAAAAATGAGTTGGCAAGCTACGCAAACACCAATGCCCAACTAAGTGAAATTATTGACAGCCTGGATGCGGCAGACCAGCTATGCAGGCATAATTTAGGCCGTTATTGGAATCAAAAGAACAATCGCGATACTGCACTGGAGCATCAACTTCAGAAGCAGGTATCGCAGGTAGATAAAAATAACTACCCGATAGTAGATAGCCTGTTCAGGCAATACGGCTTTCCGGGGTATAGCGTGGTAGGAATGAGTGGTGCTGACAACTTTTGGGCATTAGTGCAGCACCAGGACAAGCACCCGGATTTTCAGGATTGCGTACTGGAAAAAATGAAAATTGAAGTGGATAAAAATAATGCGAATAAGGCTTACTATGCTTACCTGATAGACAGGGTTAAAGGCAACTTGGGGCAATTGCAGGTATATGGCACGCAAATGCACTTGAACAAAGACTCAACATCGTATGAACCCAACCCATGCATAGACCCCGATAAGCTGAACGAACGCCGTAAAAGTATGGGGCTAAGGACTATTGAAGAGTATACGCAAACCATGAATACACGCTATTTTGGCACATTGCATAAAAGCAAGTAGCCCCTCTCATCCGTGTTTGCAACGCGGATGCCACGGAACGGCGTTTGTAACGCCAGTATAAAAAGCTATTTTTGTTTCATGTCAGGCGACAAATGTTATTTATTCGTCCGCGTTTGCAATACTACTGTTTGAGACAAAAAGAACCGTAAAGTTTAGTTACATTCGTTTACGAGATTATTTTTTATACCCCAAAATTTATCAATAAATGGGTGCCAGGTTAGCTTATTACTATTTCGAGCAGCCCACAGGCAAAAGCTTGAAAGAAATCATTATCGATAATTTTGTTCCGTTTCCGGCATGGTACCTGAATATGTGCAAAGAATCGTTGTTGGAATTCGACGAGGAGTACGGCCCGGCACACCTCAAACAATGCCTGGAAAATGCTAAATATCTACAAACTGATTTCAATCAGCTGGATCAGCAGTTTATTGACCAGTTTACAAAAGAACTACTTGGAGGCGATAATTATCTGAAAGAAAATGGCATGGATTTGAAACTTTTCGGGCCATTGATGGGCACGGGAAGATATATCAGCAGCACCGAGCTCGTGAAACGTACGGGCAATGTAGATTTTTTGACGTTATGGAATTACCTTATAGAGGGTCGGTCCTTAAAAAATGATGCCCCCTTCTTACGCGACGATTACGATATAAAGGTTGGTTTTTTAAAGGTACAGGAGCATAGAAAACTAAAGAATTATATCGAAAGCTACTTTGGCACTTATGAAACAATAAGAGAAAAATATTGGACGAACCTCGAAAAAAAGCAGGATGCTTCAGCAAGAGCAGAAGCCAATGGCGGACTTTATTGGTTATTCGGTAACAAGCACGACCCAATCTCGACAGGGCTCGAATGCATGCTGCAGGCGCTTAATGAAATCAATGAAAAAGATGTTGAAATTGTAACGTTTATAGATTAGGTTGCCTTTCGGCTGAAGTTGGTGTTCTCACCAACAACTATCGGGACGTACTCTATTTGTGCTTTCAACGTACCCCGCTCGCCAGAGTTGCAACCGGGGTATATGCCCAGAGCTTATGGGGTTTCTATAGCTGTCTTATTTAGTGGAACCGGGAATATTTTGGCGATAACCGAACCGATTACAAAAAGCACAGGCAACACAAAAGGCGTTAACTTAAGCAGCCCCAGATTGCATTTGCTTCATATGGTTGGTACAGTAAAGCAACAATAATATCAATACCGGATCTTGAGCTTCGGTATAATTGTCATTGGTTTCAATAGCGTAGTTGAACGTGAGTTTTGCCCACTGGAAATCAGGATGGAGTGTAACGAGTTCCTGCTCCTGTTCATTCATCAGTACATAGCTGCTGTGGAAAAAGCCCTTTGGTTTAAGCATATAGGTTGTTCCTCCCTCCATGGTAATGATGATCTGGGCTTTCCAGTTATACTTCATTGTACACTTTTCAGCGTCATCTTTTGTCATGTGCAGCATTGTGTGCCACATGTTGGAATTGCCTATCTCGTATTTGTCGCCATTAGGTAGCAGCACCTCAGCCTTGGTTGAAAACCACGTTGTGTAATCCAGCTTACCCAACGTTGTTTCAGTGCTATCCAAAAGTTCAAAATGCCTGTTATGTATGCCCTTAGCTGTGTATTGCATATCAATGAATTTAGTACGAAAATAAAGTAATTCTATATTAAACCATTTATCCGTAAAAAACTTAGTTTGCGCCCACTCGTCCGCGTTTGCAAACGCGGATGCCACGGAACGGCGTTTGTAACGCCAATATAAAAAGCTGCTCCCACTGCAACCCTATAACTCAACCATTTTGCCTAGTTTTAGCTAACATTTAAACCTTAAATACATGGCATACATAATGGTGGATATAGAAAGTGATGGCCCTATACCGGGAGACTATTCAATGGTTTCATTTGGCGCAGTGCTGGTAGATGAGCAGCTCGATACTACGTTTTACGGAAGGCTTAAACCCATTTCCGATAAGTTCATTCCCGAAGCACTGGCAGTGTCCGGCCACACCAGGGAGGAAACCCATTCATTTGACGACCCCCAAAAAGTAATGGCCGACTTCAGCGACTGGATAGGGAA
>CANBTK010000377.1 GCA_947372365.1 Flavipsychrobacter stenotrophus
TACCACGCAACAAACAATACATGGCCATCAACGAAGATGTTTTTTTAGAACGTTATAATAAACTCAACAGCCGCCAGAAGGAAGCCGTAGATACTATCTATGGCCCGGTAATGGTAATAGCCGGGCCGGGCACAGGCAAAACCGAAGTACTATCAATGCGCATAGCCTCGCTGCTGCGCACCGAAGTTCAGGTGCAGCCACACGAAGTGCTATGCCTTACCTATACCGATGAAGCGACCAACAGTATGCGCCGCCGCCTGGTGCAGATAATGGGCGCAGCGGCGCACAAAGTGAACATACACACCTTTCATGGCTTTTGTAACAACATAATACAGGCGAACAGCGAAAACTTCAGCCTAAGGTCGTTGCAGCCTATCAATGAACTGGAGCGCACCGACCTGTTATACAACATACTGGAAAACCTGCCACAGGGCCATGCCCTGCGCAAACTGAGCGGCAATATCTATTACGATGTGCCCAAGCTCAATAAGCTCTTCGATATCATGAAGCGCGAATACCTGTCGCCCGAAGATATTGCTACCGCTATAGATACCTACATAGCCAGCCTGCCGGAGCGCGAAGAATTTATCTATAAAAAGAGCGGCAAGAACTATAAGAAAGGCGACCTTAAGCAAGATAAAATTGATGAAGAAATAAAGCGCATGGAAACCACCCGTGCTGCAGCATTGCTCTTCCCGGTGTACGAACAGAAAATGAAGGAAACGGGGCGCTATGATTTTAACGACATGATACTGTGGGTGCTGGAAGCCTTTAAGCGCGACGCCTGGATGCTGCAAAGCTACCAGGAGCGTTACCAGTTCATATTGGTAGATGAGTTTCAGGATACCAATGGCGCGCAGAATGAGCTTATTAATATGCTCACTTCGTTTTGGGAAGACCCCAACATATTTGTGGTGGGCGATGACGACCAGAGTATTTACGAATTCCAGGGTGCGCGCATCCGCAACATCATAGAGTTTTATGAGCGTTATAAAGAGAGCATTAAAATAGTGGTGCTGCCCCACAACTACCGCTCATCGCAAGAGATTATTGACCGGGCAATGGCTACCATTAACAACAACAACCAGCGCCTTATAACGCAGTTGCAGGGACTGAACCTGGATAAGAATATTGTTTCGGCTAACGAGCGTTTTATAGGTCTTGAAACACCCGTGCACCCCATAATAAAAACCTACAACAACATACTGCAGGAAGAAGCCGATGTGGTGATGCAGATTATGGCATTAAAGAGTAAAGGGGTTTCGCTTAAGGAAGTTGCGGTATTGTATGCCCAGCACAAACAGGCGGCCAACATCATAGCATTGCTGGAGCGCAAAAGCATCCCTTACAATGTAAAAAAGGCGGTGAATATCCTGAGCCTGCCACTCGTAGAGCAGCTGCTGAATATACTCGGCTACCTGCTCAGGGAAAAGCAGCGGGCGTTTAGCGGGGAGGAGCTATTGTTTGAGCTGATGCACGCACCATGGTTTGGCATAGCGCCAACGGACATAGCCCAACTGGCGCTGTATATACAAACCAACAAAAAGGGCGGCACCCTTAAGTGGCGCATGCTTATAGCCAACCACCTGCTGCTGGAAACAGTAGAATTGCAGAACGCAGAACCCATTCGCCGCCTGAGCAATAACCTGGAAGCCTGGGAGCGGGAACAAGTGTCTATGCCACTGCCGCTGCTGGTAGAAAAGATAGTGTACGAAAGCGGCATAGTAAGCCACCTGCTGCAGCAGGCCGACCATGTATGGAATATGCAGGTGCTGAACTCTTTCTTTGAATTTGTAAAGGATGCGGATAGCCGCACGGCGAAGCTGAAGCCAGCCCAGCTGCTACAGATGGTGGAGCGCATGAATGATGAAGGCATTACAGTGCCGGTGCAGCGCGTAATACAAAACGATGACGGGGTTAATTTTTATACTGCCCACAGCGCCAAGGGCAATGAGTTTGAATACGTATTTATAGTAGGCTGTACCAAAAACTACTGGGAAGAAAAGCGCGGTGGCGGCACCAGCTACCGTATGCCCGATACCATTACGGCTACTGAAGAAGATACCCAGCAAACTTATAAAACGGAAGTGGCCCGCCGCCTCTTTTATGTAGCCCTCACCCGCGCTAAAAAATACCTCAACATATCATACGCCCTAGCCGATAATGCAGGCAAGCCGCTGGAGCCATCGGTATTTATAGACGAAGTGTCTGTGCCCGAAGAACGCATTAAGCAAACGGTGCCGCCAGGCGAGGTGGAGCAATACCTGCAATGGGCTATGGAGCCTGTGCAGGATGTGGCTATTAAAACAGCCAATGCCCTGTGGATTGACCGCATATTGCTGCAGCTCACCATGAGCTATACTACGCTGTCAAAGTTCCTGAGGTGCCCGCTGGCATTCTATTACGAGCAGGTGCTGCGCGTACCGTTCCAGAAGAATGATGCCCTTGCCTTTGGTAGTGCTGTGCACTATGCGCTGGAGCGTTTCTTCCTGGAAATGAAGAAGGCCAACAACGAGTTCCCCGATCAGGAAGCTTTCCTGTCCTACTTTAAAACGGGTATGAACATTGAGTCATCCAGCTTTACCAATATCCAGTTTGACCGCCGTATGGAACAGGGCAATACCCTGCTGACAGACTACTACAACCACTATGTAAGCACCCTGCACAAGAACGTAGAGATAGAGTACAAGGTGGCCCGCTACAACCTGGACGGCGTACCCGTAACAGCCAAAATTGACAAAATAGAAATATACAGCGATGGCTGCAGCGTAATAGACTACAAAACCGGCGACCCCGACAAATCGGCCACGGCCAACACATCGCCACCCAATGAGAAGGAGCCGAATGGCGGCGACTACTGGCGCCAGATGGTGTTTTATAAACTGCTGCTGGAAAACGCAGAGGGCAGCCCATGGAAGGTAACGCTGGGCAGGTTCGATTACCTGCAGAAAAGCAAGACAGGCGACTACAAGCAAATTGTAGTGCCCGTTTTCCCTAATGATGAAACAACGGTGCGCCAGCAGCTAAAGGACAGCTACACCAAAATAATGAACCACGAATTCAACACGGGCTGTGGCAAACCAGATTGTTACTGGTGCAACTTCGCCCGCAAATACACCCTTGCGCGGCCTAAGGAAGATGAGTTTATTGAGATTGATGATGTGTAAAAGCTGCCTCACCCCTTGGGCTACGCCCGTTCCCCTATCAGGGAACTCCAAAGGAGAGGGAGGTGTATTTTGCGCCCCTTGCGGTTGCCCTGGATAACACGAGAAACAAACACGGCCAATCTATTTAGGGCAACCGCAAGGGATTGCCCCTACTTCCTCCACGAAGTTTGCGAAAACCTCCGCGTCCTCTGCGGGAACATAAAAGCATGGGCGATTTGTGAAAACAATGAAAAAATTTGCTGAGAAACATCTCCGTCTCCTTTGGAGAGGGTTGGGGTGAGGCTTTTTCTCCTATCTTTACCCTACTAACAACAATTATGATCCTTCGCAGCCTTTTATACATTATCGCTTCAATACTCGTTATAGGGTGGTTACTGGGCTTTTTCTACTTCAAAACCAGTGGGCAGCTCATACATATACTGCTGGTACTGGCGGTCATATCGCTTATAATAGGCCTTTTTAGGAAGAATGGGGTGGAGTGATAGCTACAGTAATAGGCAAGATGACAGCCTAGGGATTTGGCTTATCTATCAATTGCCTGACACTACGTAACGCCTGCCGCGCTGTACGCCATTGTTAAGAGGCAATTGAAATAATATTGTTCTTAACGGCATACAGCACCAGCCCGGTAGCATTGCGCGAACCGGTTTTTT
>CANBTK010000378.1 GCA_947372365.1 Flavipsychrobacter stenotrophus
TAACTAGTTGAAGCTCCCTGGCAAACGGTTGATGAACCGCTGATAGTACCCGCTGATGGTGTTGTATTAACAGTCATTGCGCTGGTAACAGTTGTAGAGCCGCACGCATTAGATACCGCATACGAAATAGTTGCGCTGCCTACACTCACGCCATAAACAGTGCCTGTAGTACTCACGGTAGCTATGCCTGTGGCTGATGAAGACCATACACCACCTGATGTACTATTGGTCAATCCCGTTGTTGCACCGGTACAGACTGAGGTTGCACCGGATATTGCCGGCACACTAGGCACCGTATTAATCGTGACTGCTGTACTTGAGAAAGCTGAGCCGCAACTGTTTGTCCCAGTATACGTTATATTCGCGGAGCCTGCACCCACACCCGTGACGGAACCTGTAGACGGGTCAACCGTGGCAATAGAAGTATTGGACGAACTCCAGACTCCGCTCGGTGTCCCGCTCGAGGTGAGCGTGCTGGTGCCCCCTACACACATTGTCGTTGTTCCACTTATGGTCACTCCCGTGGCCGAGGCCGTTACCGTTATATTTCGTCGGGCATTGAAGCTGCCACAACCATTAGGCGCAGTGGTATAAGTTATATTTACCGTACCAGCGCTTACTGCGGTGATTACCCCTGCGCTTGAAGTTATAGAGGCGATAGATGTGTTTTGTGAGGTCCAGGTGTGGCCATAAGAAACGCCCCCGTACCTTGGAAGGCCGTTGGTAACACTACTTGATGTAGCCGTGAGCGTAGCACCGGTACATAATACCGTACCCCTGGCTGGAGTGAGCGTGCCTGTATCAGAGAAAGGGCGGACATAAACGGCTTTGGTAGAAGAAGTAGTACCGCAACTTACAGTAGATGAAGTATAAGTAATAATAGCAGTCGCACCCAGTGGCATCGTAGTGCCGCTGTAAATACCTGTAATAGTTGCGGTTGTGTCGCCTGTATTGGTAACCGTGGCAATAGTAGTAGCTGCAGAAGAACTCCATACACCGCCATTTGCTCCGTTTCTAGCCCTGTAACTCACTGCCGCTGTAGCACACATAGAATCGAAATTTGGAGAAGTTATTGCTGTAAGAGTACCAGGGTTAGGGCTGGCTGCTACCGTAACATTTATTGTTGTTGATGATGAACCACCGCCATTGCTTACCTGAATCGTAAAGGCATCGGCGCCTGTATAACCTGCTGTAGGCGTATAAGTTAACCCCGATGGCGTAACTGCACCACCTGTAGAAGATGCTGTAGCAGAAAAACCACCTAATGCACCGTGTGTAGGAGAAGATGTAATAGACCATGTTTCAGTAACAGTACCTGCAGCTGCAGCATCCGTAATAGCAAGGTTGGAGTTAATGGAAGTACTTACGGCATTGCAAGCAGTAAGCGATGTACTACCCGTAAACGTAGGAGTAGTAGCCATAGTAAAGTTACCGCTAGGGATAGATACTGTGCCTGTACCTGTAGTAGTACTCCAGTTAGAGGTAGTTTGTAATGCAGTCCTTAAAGAAGCAGCTGTGTATCCGGCAGTCCTTGATGGGGTAAAATAACCGCCAATAGCATTACCTGAATGGAATACGTTGTAAGAAGCGAGGTCAGAAGGCAGGTAGGTCTGGAAGTTACCCGTAGTACCAGTAGATGTTAAAAACGCAGTGTAACCTGATTGTGTACCCTGAAAACCAAATAACTGGATGGGCACACCTTGGAAAGTAGCTGTAGTGCTGGTTGCGGTCAAATCCTGGCCAGTGCCAGTACCATCGCTGGTACCACCATAGTAAAGGAAGAACCTGCCGCCCGATGTACTTTGTACAACCGGTGAACCATTGGCACCACACGAGCAGGATGAAGGAATATTGCTCATAGTACCTACGTCGCTGCTTATAGTAGTACCATTGTTAAGTATGGTAATTACAGTACCTGCTGGCAGCGTACTACCAGTAGAGTTGGTCCATTTACTGATACCTGCGGTAGCACGGCCATTGCTGGCAGAGTTGGCAGTACCGCTATTGTTGAAACCTAAGGCGCTAATCTTAAATACAGTATTTGCAGCACATGCTTTCAGCAGCACCACCTGTATCTGGCGGTTACTACTTACCAGGTTATTGTTCCAGCCGCATATGGCTACATCGCCATAAGTGAGTGCGGTTTGGGCCATCGAGGGCTGCCAGCATGCCAGCAGCAGCAGGCAGGCAAGCATCGTTCGCTTTGCCGTTTTCCACAGACTGTGTACTTGTCTTTTCATTTGCATCATTTTTATTGGTTTTAAGAGAGTTTTATAAAAAATAATCGGGGTATTTAAGATGTAAAAAATACCTATTTGCCTTTCGGCAAATAAATATTTATTTTTATATGGTTCTGTTTTGCCTGCTAAGGTACTATTTCCCGTGCTTTTTTTGCGCCTGAGCCGGTTATTAAATTGTTATTGCGTATTTATACGCACTTTGAATAAGAGCTATATTTACCATGATAAGCAATAGTTTATGAAAAATACAACTCCCCTTCACTGCGAAAATAATTGCGGCAACTACTGTACACCTAAATGCCGGCTTTACGGGCATTTTACTACTGAACGGTAAAAATCCGGTTTTGCAGCAGCGTTTGATGCATTCGGCATTGTTGATATTTATTAATCCTTACCCGTTGTGGGTTTAACGCGATATGCCACCTTTCACGGTTTTAAAAAAGGGGATAGGCTCCTACACTATAATAATGGCACCTTTTCGAGGTTTAAAGAACTTTGAAGGGTAATGTCGTTAAGTTAAGGATTAATGTACATGTTATTATGCCGTATGCATAATATGTTTATAGAAACTGTTTCTTTTTTTATCCGATGCCGAAGGTATCGCATGTATAAATATGGCCTGAGACAACATGCGATACCTTCGGCATCGGTGATTATAATTGTTTTTCTAGCTATAAACATGCGATCCCGTCGGGATCGTTCGTTGACTTAAGGACATAAAAGTTTCATGCGAAGGAGGCGCAAAGCCGCAATTTACAGGCCATTCAAGATTTCAAAGGCGCAACTAAAAACACCACAAAACGCTTAATACCGATTGGGCATTAAAAAGCGGCATCAACAGTAAGCGGAACACAACGGCAAGCGCAGCATAGCTATTTCCCCTTCGAAGGCTACCGTGTACCCATAAGTTATTTTGTTATAATTTGTACTGCCCCGTAGGGGTTACAGCTTTGTAGCCAGTACATTTGTTTAGGTTCTATGCTCCGGAGGAGCTACCCTATACCATGCAAAATTGGGTACCTCCTCCGGAGGAACAGCCATAATGGGTATTTTTATCTCTACAAAGCGTTAGCGCCTACGGCGCATTCCGTGATAATAGTACCATTAAAAAGATGTGGGTAAACAGTAGCTTCGGAGGATGCCTGCAAAGGCACGAGCGAAGCTCTGAGGGGATATTCGCATGCCGAAGTTTGGTGTACACTTGGTATAAGCCGATGACATTGCCCATAGCGATATGACCTTAACTTACTGGCATTGCCTGAAAGCGGCGGTATACGTTTCAAAACCCGCCATTTTCCATACCTATCTACAGGGTTTGCGAATTTCCAGGCATAATGTGCTGCAATCATGCCGCCCAATCGGGGTTTTGCCTATATATGCCCCTGGCCTTGTAAGCCCACCTTGGTGCTTACAACTGGCTTCGGCGCTATAGCAGTACCTACACCCATTTATCGCGCTCAAACTTTAACCACAACAAGCTGTACTCAAACTTCATAATTTATTAACCTTATTAAACGCCTATTCATAAGGCAAAAACAAATTAAGGTACAATATATTTTAATTAAAAAACGCCTTGTTT
>CANBTK010000379.1 GCA_947372365.1 Flavipsychrobacter stenotrophus
GGTTACGTGGGCTAACAAAATATTAATAACCATGGATGCTGACGGGCAAACTAACCATTTAAAGGCTTATGGTGTGGCATTTGCGGCTATGAAGGAAGGCACGGTTGACTGGCTGCTTAATTATAAAGGGGGCAGTTTTGGCATGGCTTATTCCAAAAAACTGGAAACCCTGTGTAAAGACAGGGGTGTTTCGTTCGTTAATGTCAAGGACAAGGAATATGCCGATATCACGAAGGAAGTAAAGGGGCTTAAATATGACGGGGCAGTAGTAAAGCTGGAAAAAGCACCGAGGATAGGCGTTTATACGCCGCTTAATAAAGAGCCCTGGGATGATGCCGTAACCCTGGCGCTAACCTATGCCGAAATACCTTTTGATAAATTGTATGCCGATGAAGTACTGTCAGATAAACTGAATAGCTATGACTGGCTGCACCTGCACCACGAGGATTTTACCGGGCAGTATGGCAAGTTCTGGAACCAGATGCGCGGGCAGCAGTGGTATATCAACGACCAGAATGCAGCCGAGCGCATGGCGAATAAGCATGGTTTTAAGAAAGTATCGCAATTGCAGCTGGCTGTGGTAAAGAAGATTGCAGCCTTTGTAGCCAGCGGGGGCAACCTGTTTGCCATGTGCTCTGCTACCGACACTTACGACATAGCGCTGGCAGCAGATGGTACCGATATTTGCGAAACGCAGTTTGATGGCGACCCCATGGATGCCGATGCCCAAAATAAACTGGATTTCAGCAAGTGCTTTGCCTTCAAAAATTTTAACCTCGTAACCAGCCCTTACGAATACGAATACTCCAATATTGATAATACCAACTTCCGTAAGGTGGAAAAAGACAGGGATGTGTTTACGCTCAATACCTTTCCTGTGAACCTGGATATTGTACCGGCCATGCTGTGCCAGAACCACACCAAAACTATAAAGGGCTTTATGGGGCAGACAACAGCGTTCCGTAATGAAGCCCTTAAATCGAGGGTATTGGTTATGGGTGAAAACAAAGCAGCCAAAGAGGCTAAATACATTCATGGTGACTATGGCAAGGGCACCTGGACATTCTATGGCGGCCATGACCCTGAAGACTATCAGCATAGCGTGGGCGCACCGCCTACCAACCTGGCCTTTCAGGTGGCATCGCCGGGGTACAGGCTCATCTTGAATAATGTGTTATCCCCCGCCGTAAAAAAGGTAGTGGTGCCTACAGTTGTACTGAACGAGTTGAAGGTAAAAGACCCATACGGAGATATAGTAATGGGCAACCTTGAAAATAAAGTAAAGCTGGAGCCAGACCCCAGCAGCAATGATATTAAAGTAATAATGCCTGCCGCCTATTCCCGCAAAACGGTGGAAATAGTTGTTACCAGTACCGAAGGCAAGCAAATACTCAAACAAACGGCTAATACCGATAATATAAGGATATCGCTGCACAACCTGCTATCGGGTGTGTACCTTATACAAGTAAACGGAGAATATGCGGGCAAGATTATGAAAGACTAACTTTTTTCAATGGTAAATTGTGGATGGTAAATCGTAAATTGTGAGTTGCATAAACAGAAGAAGGAACTCCCAAGAAGGCAATTTTTAAAGTTTTCGGTGGGAAAATGATCAAGCCCCGGGGGATCGGGGAATATTGATTATGACGCCTATTGCCTCGCCAGAAAACACTGCTGGGGGCAAATTGGGCACATTTGTTAAAAAATAAAGCTGCAGGCCTATCTTTAGCACCTTTATAAGTAAATTACATCCATAATTTTTAATGATAATGATACTACGGCTGTTTGTAGGGTTTTGTTTGTGCATGGTGCTGGGCGTTAATGCCAGGGCATCGAAATTATTTATACCTATGGATGCCGAAGGGCAGGCGCAGCACCTTAAAGCCTATGGCGTTGCCTATGCAGCGCTGAAGGCTGGCATATCTATTGATTGGCTGCTCAACTATAAAGGTGGCAGTTTTGGCATGGATGATGCTGAAAGCCTGGTGAGGCTGTGCAAGCTGCGGGGCGTAACTTATGAGATTATGAGCGATGCCCAATACCTGGGCATCATTACCGATATTGCTAACCCCGACTTTAACGGCGATGTTATAAAGCTGGAAAAGGCGCCCAAAGTAGGCGTGTACACTCCGCCAAACAAAGAACCGTGGGATGATGCAGTTACCATGGCGCTTACTTATGCCGAAATACCTTTCGACAAGCTGTATGATGACGAAGTGCTGGATGACGGCCTGCATAAATATGACTGGCTGCACCTGCACCACGAAGATTTTACCGGCCAGTATGGCAAGTTCTATGCCCAGTTCCATAATGCTGACTGGTACCAGCGCGACCAAAAAACGGCTGAAGCCAGCGCGGCCAAACACGGCTTTAAAAAAGTATCGCAGCTGAAACTGGCCATAGCTAAAAAAGTGCGCGATTTTGTAGCTGGCGGCGGCTACCTGTTTGCCATGTGCTCTGCTACCGATAGCTATGATATAGCGCTGGCGGCTGAAGGGACTGACATTTGCGAATCAATGTTTGATGGCGACCCTATGGACCCCAATGCACAGCGTAAGCTGGATTTCACCAAGTGCTTTGCCTTTAAAGATTTCCAACTGAAACCTAACCCATACGAATACGAATACTCTAACATTGACAACACCAATGACCGCCGCATTAACATGAAGCTGGATTATTTCAGCCTCTTTACATTCTCTGCGAAATTTGACCCTGTGCCTGCAATGCTTTGCCAGAACCATACTACCACTATAAAGGGCTTTATGGGGCAGACCACGGCATTCCGCAAGGAAGTTTTGAAATCCAGCGTATTGGTTATGGGCGAGTGCAAGCCGGTTAACGAAGCCCGCTACATACATGGCGAATATGGCAAGGGCACCTGGACTTTCTATGGTGGCCACGACCCTGAAGATTACCAGCACCTTATAGGCGACCCCAAAACAGAGCTCAGCCTGCACCCTAATTCGCCCGGCTACAGGCTCATCCTTAACAATGTACTTTTCCCCGCGGCTAAAAAGAAGCCAAGGAAAACCTAGGGTTGCCTTTAGCGACAAGCGCCACCTAACCAGTTTGCCTTTTTTTGAAACGAATTGCCCCCTTGTGCCCATCGGTATTGGCCTTTGCTGCCTTCGGGCTACCAACTAAAAACGTGGCTGGGCTCCACCACTTATTTACTATTTTTGTTGCCATATCATACGCACCCATGCTCAGGAAATACTATATTGTTTTAATGCCCATGTTGCTGCTTTTTGCCTGTGGGCCTAATAACCAGGCAAGCAAAACAGCTAAAACATCCACCGTTGATAGCACCCTTATAGATGTACACACCCAAAGCAATGCCGACAGTGTGGAAATAAAGCACCTGGCCCTGGATATAACGGTGAGCATGGAAAAAAAGCAGATAAGCGGCTGCGCCCTATGGGATATAAGCAACCCACGTAAGCAAAAAGAGCTGCGTTTAGATACCCATGGGCTTTCTATTGACAGTGTAACAGTAGATGGCAAGAAGGTAGCCGCTACCCTCGGCGACTTTGTGCCGCACCTGGGCAGCGCCCTGCACATACCCATAACTGAGGGCGCTACCAAAGTAATGGTTTGCTATACCACTAAGGAACATGCCCGTGCACTCCAGTGGCTGGACCCACAGCAGACACACGATAAAAAAGCCCCCTTCCTTTATACGCAATCGGAATCTATCTATGCCCGCTCATGGCTGCCATGCCCTGATGGCCCTGGCATAAGGTTTACCTACGAAGCCAGGGTTACGGTACCCAAGGGCCTTATGGCGCTGATGAGCGCCGAAAACCC
>CANBTK010000380.1 GCA_947372365.1 Flavipsychrobacter stenotrophus
TGTACTGTGTGCTCTTTTAGGGGGCATGCCCCCTAAAAGAGCACACAGTACATTTATTTCCAGAATTGAAAAGCTTGTTTTCTTTTAAAATGCAAACATAGGAGTGGCGTTTTTCTTTGCTCCTTTCTTTTTCGCCAGAAAAAAAGAAAGGAGTGGAGAGGCGATTAGAGTAACTCCTTATAAGCAGCCTGTACTGACGGTAATTCTTGCAAAAGGATTGGCAGTGCTGCGTTGTAGCTGATGAAATGTTATTTTCCCGGACAACAGTGATTCTGAATTCAAGTTTATTAGCAAGGGGCCAAACGGCAATATTATTAAAGTCATTGCGTTTCAAAAGCTTCCTGTTGACAATTTGTACAACCTTTCTTTATTTGACGTGATGAAGGATGGAAAATTAAGCGATACCAATTTCTCTAATAATAGTGATTTGAGGCAAATACTTGCTACCACAATTCAAACACTAATGGATTATCCCGAAATATTTCCTGAAAGAACAATTTTCTTTCAAGGAATTGATGACAAGGGCAGGAGAATTTCTCTCTATCAGAAAGCCATTACAAAATACTATTCAATTTTAGCAATAGATTTTTATATAATTGGAATTACGGGCAACAGCATTGAAGAAGAATTTGAGCCCCTGAATGAATATGTAGCATTTTGGTTAAAATAAAGTAATTGTATAAATTTGTAGTATGAAGCCGAGTATAAAAAATAAGAAAAACCTGCCTAAATCGCTTCAGGGTGCTGTCATTAATAATGACTTGAAAAAATATCAAAATGACCCTGTCGCTCTTAAAAAAATGGAGCGCGCAATAGAAACACTTAGAAAAGTGGGTTATCTGTAAAATGCGGGAAATATAGATTACGATCTTCTTTCAATTATCATCGTGTGGCAGCTAGTGGATTGTTTGTTGACGGTTGCAAACCGCAATATTTGATTAGGCACAGGTTAGCTACTGCACTTGCCTATGCGCCAAACCTGCGCCAGCGGAATATCGAATACTCATTGATTACAAACATAATAATTTACCTCGCAAGTCGAAAAGACTTGCGCCAATTTGGAGTTCACACATCTACCAAAACAACAAAGGAGCCATAAGGCTCCTTTGTCTAAAATATTGGGGGATGTTAATTACTTAAGATTCACTTTGTCATTAAGGTCGTTATCAACCACAATGCGGCCGCAATGTTCGCATACGATTATTTTCTTGTGCTGCCTTATTTCTGACTGGCGCTGTGGAGGTATTACGTTAAAGCAGCCACCACATGAGTCGCGCATAACAGGTACTACAGCCAGGCCATTGCGGTAGCTCTTGCGGATACGCTCATATGCAGTAAGCAGGCGTGGGTCCACTTTTTCTTTAGCTTCAGCCGATTTTTCTGAAAGTATTTTTTCTTCCTTATCAGTTTCTATAGTTATTTTTTCCAGCTCAGTGCGTTTAACTTTCAGCGACTCTTCAACATCAGTTATTTTTTCCTGTGTTTTGATGCGCATGTTAGTGCGGTCCCTCAGGTCGAATGTAGCATCCTTAATGTGCTTGTCATTAAGCCTAACTTCAAGCTCCTGCATTTCCATTTCTTTATTAATGGCTTCGAACTCGCGGTTATTTTTAACGTTGTCCTGCTGTTTTTCATACTTCTTTATCAAAGCCTCAGCTTCTTTCTTAGCTTCGGTTTTGTTGTCAATGAAAGTATTGATCGTAGCGATTTCTGTATCAATATTATTGATACGGGTTTGCAGGCCTGCTATTTCATCTTCCAGGTCTTTTACTTCCATTGGTAATTCGCCCTTCAGGGTATGGATTTCATCAATCTTGGAATCAATCTTCTGTAAAGAGAGTACTGCGATGAGTTTTTCCTCAACCGAAAAGTCTTTAACATTGGCCATATCAGCAAAAATATTTTACGGGATTAGTTAATACGTTAGATAAAAGAATCGCAAAATTAGGGAATTTTTTCTTTAAAACCGATTCAAATATTTCAGGGGTAAATTGTTCGGTCTCAAAATGCCCTATATCGGCTATAATTATCTTGCCTTCGGCATCAAAAAACTGGTGGTATTTAAAGTCGCCGGTTATAAAAACATCGGCTTTCGCCGCAATGGCGTCATTTAGCAGAAAACTGCCTGACCCGCCACAAAGTGCCACGCGCTCTATGTTATGGCCGGGTAGGGCAGTGTGCCTGATGCAGCCAGCCTTCATTTGCGTTTTCACAAACTGCAGGAAGGTGCTTTCCGGCATAGGGGTAGGCAGCGTACCTACCAGCCCCGCGCCTATTTCCTGGTTGGTATTGGGCAGGGGTATTATTTCGTAGGCGACTTCTTCATAGCTATGGGCGGCAAAAAGCGCCTGCAGCACATTGCGCTCCAGGTGTTTTTCCATCAAAACTTCTATTTTAACCTCCTGCACGGTTTCGCGGGTACCGCCTGCTGTGCCTATTGTGGGGTTGGCATTGCCCTGCGCCCTGAAGCTGCCCAGCCCGGGGCTGGTAAAGCTGCATTCGGAATACTTGCCTATGTGCCCTGCCCCGGCGTTAAACAGTGCATCGCGCACTTTGTCGGCTATATTAAGCGGTGCGTAAGTGTATAGCTTACTCAGGGTATTGGCTTTGGGGCTAAGTACCCTTGTATTAATGAGGCCCAGTTTTTCGGCTATTTTAGCATTAACGCCTGCCCGCATATTATCCAGGTTGGTGTGGGCAGCATATATAGTTATATCGTTTTTGATGGCTTTGTGTACAATGCGCTCTACAAAGTTGCGGCCTGCAATGCGCTTTAAGCCCGAAAATATGAGTGGGTGGTGCGCTACAATCATATTGCACTGCAGGTTTATAGCTTCTGTAAGTACCTCCTCGGTAACATCCAGCGTCAGCAATACGCCTGTAACTTCCATATCTCCACTGCCCACCTGTATGCCACAGTTGTCGTAGCTTTCCTGGTACATTATGGGGGCTATTTCTTCAATAGCTGCTGTTATTTGTTTTACTAGCATTGGTTTAAAACGGGTGTTTTAGCACGGCAAAGGTAGGCATAAAAAAAGCCCGCAGCCATAAGGCAGCGGGCTTTTTAGTTTCGGCTGGTGCCGTAATATATTATTGTAAAACAACTTTCCTTGTCAAAGTTTCTGCACCTGACTGTACGCGTACCATGTACACGCCTTTAGCAAGCGAAGTGGTATTATAGCGAATTTGTTGCGTACCATTGATTGGTGCATTTGTTAGTACTGCTACTTCCCTACCTACAATGTCAATAAGGCTGATGCGCACTGTTTCGTTGCCGTTTGCATCGAAAGATATGTTTAATTCATCGGTAGCTGGGTTAGGGTAAAGCTGCAATGAATTACCAACAATTGAGATGTTAGAAACACCAAGTGGGTATTTTTTAGCGTAGGCTACAGTTTTGAGGTGTAAGCCACCCGGGCCTGCAGTCTGGTCAGTAAAGATGATGCTCAACAATGGGCTATGGTAGTTAAGCTGATACCATTGGAATGTATGGATATCGAATGTCCCAGCCATAGAAAGGGCTGCAACGCTATCTACGTATGTTTGGTAGCCATGTATGCGCAAAACGTTGGAATCAACTCCCAGCGGAGTCTTTAAAGTTCCCCAGCCATCACATTTCACTTTAATGTTGCCGGTTTCAGTAGCAGTTATTGCGCCAAAGCCAGGGTTGTATGTGATGGTGCCTGCATAAGCATAAGTGAAGCTATCCAGGTAAGTAAATGGGTATTTAGTGGTTTTCATTGGGTTTGAAAATATTGCGTTCTGTGAAGCAGAAGCATAGTACCCGGTAATTGCAACGCTATCTG
>CANBTK010000381.1 GCA_947372365.1 Flavipsychrobacter stenotrophus
ATGGGCATTGCTATAACGGCAACTGCTGAAAAACGTAAACATAGCGGCGGCAGCCCCGATGGAGCAGCAATAATGGCTAAAGCAAAGGCCGATAGTGCGGCAGCCACCTCAAAAAAAGGCCCCAAGCCTTACGATAAAGTAATAACTGACAAAGCGGTAACGAAGAAAGGGCTGTTTATCGTTCATAAAGTAGATGATAAATGGTACTTTGAAATACCCGACTCCCTGCTGAAAAGGGAAATGATGGTAACCACCCGCTATAGCAAAACGGCTGGCGGTGGCAACCTGTATGCCGGCGAAATGGAAAACCAGCAAACGGTCATCTGGGAAAAAGGCCCGAACAAAAACATACTGCTCAGGGTAGTTACTGTTGTGAGCCTTGCCGATTCTACGAACGACATATACAAGGCCGTAACCAATTCCAACCTTAACCCTATAGCGGAGGTTTTTGCTATACAAGCCTATTCTAAAGATTCGGCCGGTGTGGTAATAGACGTTACCGATTTCTTTAAAGGCGATAACCAGCCAATAGGCATTGGTGGAAGTACCAAGAAGCGGTTTAACCTGGGCGGCCAGATAGGCGACCGTTCTTACATATCGGGCATTAATACTTACCCTATTAACACCGAAGTGAAGGTAGTGCGCACATTTAGCTCTACGCCATCCTTTGGCCCGGCAGCACCATCCATGCCGCCATCTACTACGCTGCCCGCAGCCTACACGGTGGGTGCTGTAACGCTTGAAATGAATAACTCTTTCATTTTACTGCCCAAGCTGCAAATGCAGCGCAGGAAGTTTGACCCTCGTGTGGGCTTCTTTGCCGATGATTTTGTGGAGTATGGCGATGCCCAGCAAAAGACCGAAAGCAATGTATTCATATGCCGCTGGCGCCTGGAGCCCCGTGATGAGGACATGGCCAAGTGGAAAAGGGGCGAACTGGTAGAGCCTAAAAAACCTATTGTATATTATATAGACCCTGCAACGCCAAAAAAATGGCGGCCCTACCTTATACAGGGTATCAATGACTGGCAGAAAGCCTTTGAGCAGGCTGGGTTTAAGAACGCAATTATGGGCAGGGAATGGGACCCGAAAGATTCGGTGGCTAACCTTGAAGATGCCCGGTATTCCGTACTCAGGTATTTGCCATCGGATATCGCCAATGCATATGGCCCTAATGTGCATGACCCGCGCACCGGGGAGATAATAGAAAGCCACATAGGCTGGTACCACAATGTGATGAAACTGGTACACGACTGGTATATGATACAGGCAGCCGCAGTGGACCCAAAAGCCAGGAAGATGGAGTTTGACGATGAACTGATGGGGCAACTGATACGCTTTGTATCATCGCACGAAGTAGGCCATACCCTTGGGCTGAGGCACAACATGGGCAGCAGCAGCCGCACCCCGGTAGAACTGTTGCGCAACAAAGCGTGGGTGGAAGCAAATGGCCATACTGCATCAATTATGGACTATGCCCGTTTTAACTATGTGGCGCAACCTGAAGACAATATCAGCGAAGTAGGCTTGTTCCCGCGTATAGGCGATTACGACAAATGGGCTATACAGTGGGGGTATAAAGCTTCCTTTGCCGCAAATGAAAAAGACGACGAAAAAATTACCAACAGGTGGATTATTGACAGCCTCAGGGCTAACCCAAGGCTTTGGTTCGGTACTGAAACTAACCCTTTTGACCCCCGCTCCCAAACTGAGGACCTGGGCGACAACAGCATGAAAGCCGGTGAATATGGCATCCGTAACCTGAAGAGGGTTATAGTGCAGTTGCCTGAATGGACAAGGGAAGATGCGGATAAATACGACAACCTGCGCGATGTTTATTCGGCATTGGTAGGCCAGTTTAACCGCTACATGTTCCATGTGGTTAAAAATGTGGGTGGCGTTTACGAAACCCCCAAGAGCGTAGAGCAGGTAGGCGAAGATGTTTATGCGCCAACGCCTGTTGCACTGCAAAAAAGTGCGGTTGATTTCCTGAACAAGCAATTGTTTGAAACGCCTGAGTGGCTGCTGAACAAAAACATACTGAACAAAATAAGCAACCCTGTAGCAGGCGAAGCCCTGGGCAATGTACAGGTGAATGTGCTGAACAGTTTGTTCTCGGCAGCCCGCCTTAACCGTATGGCAGTAGGCCAGAACCGCTTTGGCGCGAAAGGTACTTATGCGCCCGATGCAATGATGGACGATGTTAAAAAGGGCATTTGGAGCGAGTTAACCAGTAAAAAGGCGATTGATGGCTACCGCCGTAACCTGCAAAAGGCTTATGTTGAAGCACTGGTAGGCCTTATTAACCCCAACCAGCCGCAAGCACCTATGCCGGGCCAGGGAGCGCCGGTAAACACAAGGAATACCGATGTGCCCTCGGTTGCCCATGCCCAGCTGGTAGCCCTTAAAGCACAAGTGGCAGCAGCCATACCCGGCACAGCCGACAAAATGAGCAAATACCACCTGCAGGATATGCTGTTCAGGATAACCAAAGCATTAGACCCAAGGGGATAAACTGATATTGCCCATGCTGGCAACGTCATTGACTTAGCGTGTCCTGTGTTTTAGTTGCGCCTTTGAAATCTTGAATGATCTTTAGATTGCGCCTTTGCGCCTTGGCGTGAAACATTTATCTCCTTAAGTCAATGACATTTGCCCATGTGGGGCAAAAAAAGCCTCCACCGCAGTAATGTGGTGGAGGCTTTTTGGTTGTTGCCTTTTCAAAAAATGGCAATTATATTTTTTGTGGCTGTAGTTCCTTTTTAGGCTGTGTTTGCGCTACTGCGCCTACAACTATATAGAAAAGCAGGCAACCAGCTACTGCCCGGCCAATATCAGTAATAGCAGGGCTAAAACCATCAAACAAAAGCTCATTCATTACCGAACTGAAAATCATTACCAGCAGTAACTTCCAATTTTTCAAAAAGTGTTGCATATGGATATTTTTTGGGGTTATAACAAGTTGTTAGTGAAATGAAGATACGTAAAAAATGAATGAATTAAATATCAGTGCCCTGTTTTATTTTATTTTTTACGGGAAGCCCAAATCAAATAAATTAACTTTGGCATCAAATTTGTAAAACACATAGCAAGCCACATAAAACAGGGCATAACACACAAAAAATATTTAATCACCAACAAAGCAATTAAAACTAAGCATATGAAAAAGCTAATTCTCGCAACACTGGCCGCAGGCCTTTTATTTGGGGCAAGTTGTACAAAACAAGGCCCTGTTGGCCCACAAGGCCCTACTGGCAATGCCAATGTAATTGGCTCAAACAGTGTAACCGTAACCGCATGGGAAAAAGCGGGCAATACCTACTCTGCTACCTTCGCTTACCCCGATATTACTCCGGCTATTGCGTCTTACGGCCTGGTAGAGGTTTACAAATACTATGCTTCTGATGGCTCATGGACCAACCTGCCTGATATTTATAATGGCGTATCTACCGTGTTTAACTTTTCGCCCGGCTATTACACCATCTATGTTGAAAACATTGATGGTACAACTACAGCGTTCCCGGGCACAGCCACATTCAGGGTGGTAGTAATACCAAGCTCTGTAAGGCAGGCTAACCCTAACACTAACTGGAAAGACTACAACCAGGCAATGGCCGCGCTGAATGCTGCAAAAGCACAAGCCGCCGCAGCCAGCCTGTAAGGTTTTCGTAGTTTACAATATATTTATTCCGCAGCCGCAGGAGTTGGGTAAGCCAACGCTTGCGGCTGTTTTAATATCCGCTTTTTTTGTTGTTTTCCTTGCCAATTGATGGCAATTCAGATGCATTTTTTTCTGCCTCC
>CANBTK010000382.1 GCA_947372365.1 Flavipsychrobacter stenotrophus
CATGCTAAAATCATAGTTCATACAATTTTGTGTTTGGGGATGATTGCATGGCTCAGTGCGGAGCAAGGCACTTCCTGCGTCAGCCTACTGCAGGAAAGGAGGGCAAGGCATGGCCAGAATAATCATACCTATCATAAAAATCACGCTAAAATCATAGTTCAGACAATTTTGCGTTTGGGGGATGGTTGCATTAGCCGGTGCGGCGTAAGATGCGTCCTGCGCCAGCCTGCCACTGTAAAGTAGGGCATGGCAAGAATAATCATACCCATCATAAAAATCACGCTAAAATCATAGTTCAGACAATTCTTGCTGGAAGCCGTTGAATCCAGGAAGCGGGCTATGCGCGCAATTGCAGTGTAGGTAGATTTACTTTTAAAATAACGCATAACAAACAAAAGGTTTTATAAATTTGCGCACAACAAGAAATGAGATAACGGATGATAACAGAAAAAATAAAGTTTGGGACTGACGGATGGAGGGCTATTATAGCGCAGGATTTCACTGTTTATAATGTGGCCAGGGTGAGCAAAGGCTTGGCTGATTGGCTGCTGAAAAGCCACGAAAGGCCAACTGTGGTTGTAGGGCATGATTGCCGCTTTGGTGGTGAGCTGTTTGCAGAAACGGCTGCAAAGGTACTTTGCGCTAATGGCGTAAAGGTGCTTCTTGCCAAAGGGTTTATCAGCACACCTATGATTTCGCTGGGCGTGCTGGAGCTTAAGGCGCAGCAGGGCGTTGTTATTACGGCATCGCATAACCCACCTTCTTATAATGGTTATAAGCTTAAAGGCGCGCATGGCGGGCCATCAAGCCCTAAGGATATTGCAGCAGTTGAGGCGCTGATACCTGAAGAGGTGGATATGCCAACACAATCTATAGCACAATACCAGGAAAATGGCATGCTGGAGTTCATAAACCTGGAGGATATGTACTGCGATTACCTGAAAACGAAGTTTGACTTTGATGCATTGTCAAAATCGCCTTTCAAACTTGCTTATGATGCTATGTATGGTGCAGGGCAGAACGTAATCCGCAGGCTGCTGCCTAATGCGGTTTTGGTGCATTGCGAAAACAACCCCGGCTTTATGGGCCAGGCACCTGAGCCATTGGATAAAAACCTGCAGGAACTGGCTAAAACTATTGCTACCACCCCTGAACTGAAAATAGGCCTGGCTACCGATGGCGATGCTGACCGCATTGGCCTTTATGACGAGGACGGGCATTTTGTTGATGCCCACAACATTATATTGCTGCTTATCCATTACCTGTTTAAGTATAAAAAGATGACAGGCAAGGTGGTTATTGCTTTCTCGGTTACCGACCGTGTAAAGAAGCTTTGCGAGTATTACAATATTCCGGTTGAGGTTACGGCTATAGGCTTTAAGTACATCAGCGAAATAATGGTGCATGACGATGTGCTGGTAGGTGGCGAGGAAAGCGGCGGTATTGCAGTTAAGGGGCATATACCTGAGCGCGATGGCATTTATGATGGCCTTGTTTTATACGAATTCATGACGCAATCGGGCAAGACGCTTAAGGAATTGTGCGAAGAGGTGTATGCTATAACAGGCCCATTCGTTTACGAACGTAATGACCTTACGATACCTAATGACAAGAAAAACGCTATTATAACCAAGGCTGAAGCTGGCGGCTATACTGGCTTTGGTAAATATGGTTACAACCGCGTGGAAACTATTGACGGGGTAAAGTACCACCTGGACAATGGCGGCTGGGTAATGCTGCGCGCATCGGGCACAGAGCCATTGCTGCGTGTATATGCCGAAGGCAACAGCAAGGCCGAAACGCTGGATATACTGGAAAATGTGAAGCATGTGATTTTGAATTAGTCATAAGTCGTAAGTAATAAGTAATAAGTAATAAGTCATAAGTCATAAGTCGTGAGTCGTAAGTCGTGAGTTGTAAGTCGTGAGTTGTGAGTCGTAAGTCGTAAGTTGTAAGTCGTGGGTTGTAAGTTATAAGCTGTAAGCGGTGAGTTGGGAGTTTGTGAGGTGAAGGATTACAATTTTTAAAGTTTTAACAATGCGCTTTGCCGGGTAAGGGCAAGGCGCATTGTTTTTCGTGTACTTTTAATAAAATTTTTACTGTGCCTGTTACCTATTTTTTTGTAGGCCTAACCGTTTTGGTGAGCCTTGCTGCGTTTAAGGATGCTGTTTTATTGAATAAGCTGATAATGTTCCCTTTTGGCATGAGGGGGACTAAGGATTATTACCGGCTGCTTACGTCTGGCTTTATACATGCTGACGGGAACCACCTGCTGTTTAATATGTTCACACTTTTCTTTTTCGGGCAGAATGCGGAGTCCGTGTTTGAGGAAGTGAGCAGCCCAAATATGGCGCCTGTGCTATATGGCTTGCTGTATATTACGGCCATTATAGTTTCATCCCTGCCTGCCCTTATCAAGCACCGAAACCATAGTTACTATAGGTCGCTGGGGGCATCGGGTGGGGTATCGGCCATACTGTTTTTTGTCATTTATTATTTTCCCTGGGCTGGCATCCGCATTATGTTTATACCTATAGGCATACCTGCCATCATGTATGGCGTGGCCTATACACTTTATTCAGCCTACATGTCAAAGAAAGGGAATGATAACATAGGGCATGATGCCCACCTGGGTGGTGGCATTTATGGCTTTATATTCGCATTTCTGGTAGACCCAAGCCATGGGCTTATGTTTATTGACCAGATGATGCACCCTAAGTTTTAGGGGGTAAACACTACAATGCAGTTCTTTTCACCTGTAGTACTTTTTCTGTGCCGGGTTTTATTTTGAAGCGTTCATCCAGCCTTATGCCAGCCAGCCAGGCTATGCGCTTGCTGCACTCTATAACCCATGTGTTTTCTTTTTCGTGCAGTGGCACTTTTTCGTTAATGAGCACACGGCTTACTTTCTTCTTTTTCATTTTCATGCCGAGGGGGTAGAAGTAGTCGCCGGTTTTCCATTTGCGCAGCATTAAAGGGAACGTAATGTTTTCAAGCCCTATCAGCGCGGTATCGGGGCTGGTTGGTATCTCTGCGGGCTTATCAATGATTGAAAATGTAAAGCGGTATCTGGCGGTATCAATGGTGCAAGGGGCGCTTTCCACTAATATTAAATCGGCTGCCTGGGTGGGCAGGCTGGTTATGATGAGGAAATCCCGGTTGCGGATAATGCGGTGTGTGGCTGACTGTACATAATGCCCGCTTTCTGACGACAGCAGGCCCAGTACCTGTGCCGCCTGTGCCGATGAAAAGCCATAGGGGTGCACCAGTTCGTAACAGATAGTAGGGAGCGGGTTGCATTTGAGCAATTTCAGGACAGGTATGTAAAAATCCTGCCCACGCTGCTCTATCAGCTTTTTGAGTTCAGCCTTCAGGGCTTTTTTGTACAGCACTTCAGCTTCGCCAAAACGCCCTATGCCTTCATTCACGTTGTTGATGGCATTAGGGAAAAGGGCTTGTATTGCGGGCACTATGTTATGCCTTACGGCATTGCGCAGGTAGTCATCGCTGGCGTTTGATGCGTCTTCGCGGTGTGTTATTCCGTTTTCGGCGGCATAGGCCAGCACATCTTCTTTGGTAGCAAAAAGCAAGGGCCTTATTATGTAGTTCTGCTCGGGCAAAATACCGTGCAGGCCACTGATGCCAGTGCCCTTAAACAGGTTAATGAGCATTGTTTCTACGTTGTCGTTGGCGTGGTGGGCGGTAGCTATTTTGTGGTATTGGTTGCCCTTCCTTACCTGTTCAAACCATTCGTAGCGCAGTATCCTGGCTGTTTCCTGCGTGCCCTTTTTCCATTCTTC
>CANBTK010000383.1 GCA_947372365.1 Flavipsychrobacter stenotrophus
CTCGTTTTATAAGGTCGCGCCTGATGGGGAGTATATCTTCAATATCCCTCTTGCTGTTCAGGTACATTTTTTTTGGTGCTTTTGCCCTGAAATCGGCAAGGAACCTCGGGAAGGTATCCTCGCCCGGGCCTATGAAGATACTATCGGCATGGGGTATGGCTTCATCGGGCAACGACGTAACGTGCAACCCGCCCAGGCATACAAATATGTTCCTTTTACGATAGTGGTCGGCAATGGCATAGGCGCGGAATGCATTGGTGATATACACCTGTATCACCACTATATCGGGCTCGTCGTTAATGTCCAATTCTTCTACGTGCTCATCCTGCAGGCTTACCTCGTCTTCGCTACCGCAATAGGCAGCTAGTGTTGCCAGCCCCAATGGTGGGAACAAGGAGTATTTAATAGGCCGCCAATAGGGGCTCTTCGCTTCCATGAGCGCAGGTAGAATGAACTTGACCTTCATGTTTTTTATTTTAAAAGCACTTTGTAATTAAAAGTAAAACATAAAAACGGTCGAACCACACAGAAATTGTGTAAAGGAAAGTTAAAGAGGAGGTATGGGAAATCAACCTTAAACTTAAAAAGCCCCAAACGGGGCTTTTTAAGTTTAGAAACAAGTCACTTTTTAGTACCCGAATATTTCTTCCATGCTCAGTTTTTTTACCTCGCCTACTTTCTTCAGGTCGTCCATAGATACCTTCTTTTCGGAGGCGAGGACGCAATAAGTGTAGGGCTTGTTGGCTATGTTATCGGTATGGAATTTCTTAATGTCGCTGAACTGCATTTTGTCCATCTTTTCGTAGATGTTTTTGCGTACATCTTCATTAAGCCCGCGGCGCTCGGCAGCAAGGTAATTGTTGATAATGCCATCCTGTGTTATGCGCTCTGTTTCCAGGTCTTTTTTGATGCCCGATTTTGCTGTTATGAAGTTATTCTCCACGCTCGGCAGGTCGTTCAGCAATTCGTTCATCGCCTTAATAGACTCGCCGAATTTATCGGCCTGGCAGCCAACGTAGGCCAGTATCACATACGGGTCTTCTTTCTTTTCAGGAGTGCCATAGTTAGCGAAGGTAGAATAGGCCAGCGCCTTGCTTTCCCTTATCGTCTGGAAAACCAGGCTGCCCATGCCACCGCCAAAGTAACTGTTAAACATATCTACTACGGGTTGCTTAGTAGCATCATAGCCCGGTATATTCCTTACCCAGCGTATTTCGCTCTGCACCATATCGTAGTCGGCAAAAAGTGCCTGGTTGGCAGTTTGGGTAGTGAAGGAGAAAACCTTGGCAGCGGTAACCGGCTTAAACATTACTGGCATAGTATGCACCCTGTTAAGCGAGGCGGTAAGCACAGTAAGCGAAGATGGGCCATAGTACAACACCCTGTGGCTGCAATTGTTCATGCCATGCAGCAGGTCCACCAATTCTGCGCTGGTAAGCTTTGCCAGCTCGTCATTGCTCAGTACATTATTAAAAGGGTTGTCGGCGCCATAGCGGGCATAGTTGGTAAGCCCCTGCATAATAAGCCCTTTGTTGTTTTTGGCATCTGCGCGGCCCTTGTTAATGCGTGCTTTCAGCGATGTGAGGGCTTCTTCGTTAGCTACGCAATTAACCATCAGGTTTTCAAAAAGGGTTACTGACTTATCAAAGTTTTCCTGCAGGCCTTCAATAGTCACAGTGGTAAATTCATTGGCCGCGTTCACGTTAAAGCTGCATGCCAGTTTGTAGAACTCTTTCGATATATCTTCAGATGAACTGGTTTCTGTACCCAGGAACTGCAGGTATTGCGCGGCAATGGCTAGGCGCTTATCGTTCCAGGTGCCCATCTTGTACCTGTATGCCATGCGGAACAAGCCATTTTCATCGTTGTGCACATACAGCACTTCGGCTGCGCCCAGGCCGCCCCTTTGTATATCCTTGCTATAGTCAAGCCACACAGGTGCCAGAGGCTCTACAGGCATGGCGTTAACCGTTTTTACAAAGTTAGATTGCTTGCCGGCATTGGTTTCTACAGGCGTAATAGGCGGCTTGGCTACTTTTACCACGCCTTTGTCTTCACCCTTGCGCTTGTACACCACCACATAGTTGTTGCCAAAGTATTTGGCCGCGAAATCAGTAATATCTTTCTTGGTTACCTGCGAAAGGCGCTCTATATAATCTACGTCTTCAGCCCAGTCTTCTTCGGATGTAAAGGCACTCATCAAAGCCCTGGCGCGCGAACCGTATTTTTCGCTCTGCTGCATCATGGCCTTCTTGTTGTTATTGATGATGGACTCCACCAGCGCATTATCGAAGTTGCCTGCTTTCAGGTTTTCTATCTCGCCCAGCATCAGCTTCTTTACTTCCTCCAGCCCCTGGCCCATTGTAGGGTTGCCACGTAGCTCCATGTAGCCGTAATCAATAAGGATATCGGCACTGGCAAAAGCGCGCAGCAGCTTTTGTTTTTTAACCAGGTTAAGGTCTATCAAGCCTGCACGCCCGTTGGTGAGTATCTGGCCTACAATATCTGCCAGCAAGGCATCTTTGCTGTGCACGCCCGGCATACGGTAGCCTATGGATACCGATTCGGCATCAGGCCCAAGCACTTCTTTTTCTATAGGCGTTGTTATTGGCTCTTCAGGCGTAAAAGTGTATTTAGGTATTTTGCGGGAGTCCAGCAGCGAGAAGTAGGTGTTGATTTTTTTGATTAAAACATCGGGGTCAAAATCGCCCGATATGATAACGCCCATATTGTTGGCCACGTAGTAGGTGTGGAAGTACTTTTTAATCTCCAGCAGCGAAGGGTTTTTCAGGTGCTCAATAGTGCCTATGGTAGTTTGTTTGCCATAGTTGTGGTTCTTGAACAGGTTAGCCAGCATCAGCTCCGATACCTTGCGGCCATCATTATCCAGCGTGCGGTTTTTTTCTTCATACACAGCTTCCAGCTCTGTATGAAAGATACGGAATACCGGGTCGTGAAAGCGGTCGTACTGCACCTTCAGGAACTTGTCAACAGAGTTGGCAGGTATGTCCTCGGTATATACAGTTTGCTCAAACGATGTAAAGGCGTTCGTGCCCTTGGCACCCATAGAGCCCATCAGTTTATCGTACTCATTGGCAATGGCGTATTTCGATGCCACGCCCGATACCGAGTCAATGCGGTGGTAAATCTCTCTGCGCTTGTTTTCGTCTTTAGAGTGGTTGTACTCTTCGTAAAGGGCATCAATGGCATCCAGCAGCGGGCGTTCCTTATAGCGGTCGAGCGCACCATAGTTTTCGGTGCCTTTAAACATCATATGCTCCAGGTAGTGCGCCAGGCCGGTGTGGTCGGCAGGGTCGGTTTTGCTGCCTGCCTTGGTAGCGATATACACCTGCATGCGCGGCTCTTTTTTGGTAGGGCTCAGTATTACTGTAAGGCCATTGCTTAGGGTATAAAACCGTGCCTGCATAGGGTCGTTGGTTACATACTTATACTTGTACCCGGCCGATTTGCCATCCCTCCACACATGCTCTTCCTTGGCAAAGGCAGTGCCGGCCATTAGCAGCCCTATTGCTACCGACGCAATTTTGATGTTTTTCATGATTCCCATAAATATTTAAAGCGACAAATTAGGGAATTTTTGGGGATTGTGGGTGCCTCAACTATTGAAAAATAGTTCTCTGTTTTGATGAGGCGGAAGGGAGAGCGAAATGAGGGATGAGGATAAGGCGCGGTATTGTGTGACAAGTGTCTCACAAATTCTATTTTTTCTTTACATTTTCAATGTTGCCAATATTCAGGGTATAAAGTTCGTATGGCATGTTTACATGACCAAAAGGA
>CANBTK010000384.1 GCA_947372365.1 Flavipsychrobacter stenotrophus
ATGCACTTGGAATACCGGGATGAGGATTACTAAGCATGTATTTACCTGTATTAATAACATGTGATTTGAAAGCCCCTGTTACGTATATATTACTCCCCGATGAAACTGCGATTCCGCAAGTAGCGTCGGTTGAATCGCCCCCCAAATTTGTAACCCAAACTAAATTACCCGAAGAGTTGTATTTTGCTATGAAGGCATCTGAGGTATAGGGGCTAGGGCCACAGTTAAAAACGGTGTCAAAATCAAAAATACTAAACGGAGAATCATAATTACCTGTAATTAAAATATTCCCATCAGCATCTGTGGCTACACCTCCTGCGTCCCAGGAATCCACTGATATGAGGGGTGTGGTGTTTACCGATGCAAAGCCTGTTTTTTTTGCCCAAATTACATTGCCTAAAGGATCAAACCTTGCCAGAAAATAATAAGATGGAGCACCGAAAGAAAAAGAAGAAGTATGTAAATTAAATGTGTCAATCTGAGTGTCTCCGGTGCCGATGCCAAGCAAAATCAGATTCCCCTCCGGATCAGTTGTAATACTTATAGGATGCGAATCAGCTTTTTGAATGCCCTTTGCCCAAATAACATTGCCGTTGCTATCAAATTTTGCTACAATGCATTGTTGCGAACCAGTTGTATTTGGAACAGTTATGCCACCTAACGTTACTGCGGCACTGCCAATTGTGAAGCCTGAAATAAATATGTTTCCAAGATCATCAGTTGCCGCTGCACATACATTCATGCTACCACCTGTATTCCCCCGCGCCCATTGCCAACCCTGAGCATGGGCATCATTGTTGGTTAGAAAAATAACTGCAAAAAACAGTATTGGAACGAGGAAGTATCGGGCAGCATAAATCATAAATAGTAGGTTGATAGGAACGATAGAAATGTAAATTATGAAATATATTTCAATTTATATAACAGCAACACCATAATTTGAAGCAATCATCTAAGCCTATTAACCAATTAAGTACCCAAGTGCTATCATTCTTTATATATCAGCACCTCATTCCTGCCGTTGCTATCCTTACAGGCGCGGTACATGCCTTCGCTGTTAAATGTCATTTCAATATTGCCATCTTTATCAATGGCTATCAGGCCGCCCTCGCCTTCTATTTTCACAAGTTTATCCAGTACCACAAGGTTGCATGCATCTTTTAGTGAAAGGCCCTTGTAATCTATAAGGCAGGATATATCGTAGGCTACTACCGAGCGGATAAACAATTCGCCAACCCCGGTGCACGATATAGCGCAGGTGTGGTTGTTAGCGTAGGTGCCTGCACCTATTACCGGGCTGTCGCCTATGCGGCCAAATTTCTTATTGGTGAGGCCGCCGGTGCTGGTGGCGGCTGCCAGGTTGCCTTCTTTGTCTAAAGCCACACAGCCTACCGTACCAAATTTCTTATCGGTGTGGTCCAGCTGCACTTTATCTTCTTTAAGGGCATCCTGCCATTGGTTATATCGTTGTTGGGTGTAGAAATACGCATCTTCTTCCACCTGCATATTCCTCTGCCGGGCAAATTCTTCCGCGCCCTGGCCGCCCAGCATCACATGCCCGCTGTGCAGCATCACTTCCTTAGCTACCAAAACAGGGTTTTTTACGTGGGCAACGCCACATACTGCGCCTGCTTCCAGTGTTTTCCCGTTCATTATAGCTGCATCCATTTCATGCTGGCCTATGTGGTTAAACACCGCCCCCTTGCCTGCATTAAACAACGGAAAATCTTCAAGCGATGCCACTGCCACTGCTACAGCATCTACTGCGCTGCCGCCACCATCCAGCACTGCGTAGCCAGCATCAAGCGCCGCTTGTAAGCCGCCTTCATATTGCAGTTGCAATTCCGGTGTCATAGTGCTGCGTAGTATTGTTCCGGCGCCGCCATGAATGGCGATAGCTATTTTATCTGGCATAGTTGAAGCTTTTGTGTGGGGGCAAAGGTAATCTATACCAATCAGGTTGTGGGGAAAACCGTAGGAGTTTCCCTACTTCCTCAGCTGCTTATACTCGTTATTAGATATGATTTTGTAGTCGGCCGGCAGTTTGAATATCGAGTTTTCTACTGGCGAAATGCTCACGCTCTTGGCTTCAAACTCCATACTAGAGTCGCTTTCGTCCTTATAAGTATAGCTAAGTGGCAAGAAGCTGGCACCGGGGAAACGGTCGTAGGTAATGCTTTTGTCAGGGTACCATTGCGGCGTAGAGTAAATCTCGCAATGCGTGCCATCGGTATAGGCAACATCGCCCTTAAACACGGTGTACCCGGCTATCACTTTGCCGTTATTGCGGTCTTCCTTAAGGGTGAAACCTGTATATCTTTTCTGGTTTTCCTCTATTTCGGCAATGGTTAATTGTATGGCGAAATTCTTGCCATTTTTCGTTTGCAGGGAATAGGCCGTTTTGGTGGCACTGTTTACCAGCAGCACATATTGGTAGCCATTGTTCAGCTTCAGTTCCTTTTTTATCCTGCCTGCCTTTATTGTATAGGTGAATTCCCCATCGAAAAAACGGTTGTCGGAAGTGGTTAGCTTCACCTTGTACGCAATTGTACCTTCTACAAATGGCTGCTGCCCACGGGCACTGAAACCATTAACCAAAAGGGCAACAAAAAACACTAACGAAACGTTTTTCATCTCAAAATGCAGCAGGGCCGCTATTTATTTTAAAAAACATAAATATGGTACAATTTACGAAATAGCTGCAATTCGTAGCGTTTTTGCAGAAATTATATTTTCCATAGCATTTTGAAAGCGTTACTATTCGTACATTGCTTAATTATCTATAACAAGGTTCGTGCCATGATTTTTTTAAATAAGATTAAACAGTATAAGGGTTTTATTGCAGGTGCAGGCCTTGCCGGGGCAGTGTTTTTCTTTATTAATGCCAGGCCCAGTAACGACCCCTATTTTGAGATAGCCAAGAACCTGGACGTTTATGCTAACCTGTTCAAGGAACTGAACACTTATTATGTAGACCCTATAGAACCGGGCAAGCTGGTAAAAACAGGCGTTGATGCCATGCTTGAAGACCTGGACCCCTATACCAACTATATTACGGAATCGGACGTAGAAGAGTATTCGTTTATGATGACGGGCAGGTATGGCGGCATTGGTGCCAATATGCACCGCAAGGGCGATGAAATATTTGTAGGCGACGTTTATGAAAACAGCCCTGCCCAAAAAGCAGGCCTGCACCCCGGCGACATTGTACTATCGGTGGATAACCAATCGGTAAAAGGCAAAAGCGTGGATGACCTCAGCCTTTTGCTGAAAGGCTCGCCCGGAACGCAGCTTACCGTAAAAATTAAAGATGCCTACACGGGCATAGAATCGTCAAAAATGATAACCCGTGGCGAAATTGAAATATCGAGCGTGCCTTATGCCGCCCTTATTGGTGCACAAAAAGACATAGCCTACGTTAAGCTATCGCAGTTTACGCAGGGCTGCGGCAGGATGGTAAGGTCGGCTTACGACAGCTTACTGAAAGCACAACCAGGCTTAAAGGGCCTGGTGCTCGACCTCAGGAATAACCCCGGCGGCCTGGTGGACGAAGCGGTGAACGTTTGTAACATTTTTGTAGACCGCGACCAGCTTGTAGTAAGCACCCGTGGCAAAATACCAGACATAGACAAGGAATACAAAACAGCCGGTGCAGTATGGAATAAAGACCTGCCACTTGCTGTGCTGGTAAACCATTCCTCGGCTTCGGCATCGGAGATTGTTTCCGGCACCATACAGGATGTGGACAGGGGCGTAATTATAGGCGAGCGCTCTTACGGCAAGGGGCT
>CANBTK010000385.1 GCA_947372365.1 Flavipsychrobacter stenotrophus
GGCGGAGTACTTGCCGTGGATAGGCTCATAAACAATATAGGGTGCACCTGATGAGCCAAACCTGAAGTAACCCTTAACCAGGTAACGATACCCTTCAAAAATGTAGTTGCCACCTATTTCATCGGGGAACGTACCAAAGTGGTCTAGTATCCCCTCTATGTGCGCATCATTCAGCAGGCGGCCAGCGGGGCTATTGGGCGAGCTTTGCAGGCAATAAAAATCGCCCGGGTTCTCTTCCAGGAAATCACAATTGATATCCACTTCCGGTATGCGGGCTATTACCTCCTGTGGCGCATTCACTACTTTATACAAGGCAATATCTGCGCTGTAAAAAGCCTCTACCAATTCTACCTGTAGCAGGAAGGTATATTTTTTCGCTTCGGGCTCATAAATAACCTGGCTGGGCGGAAAATTTTTCGCCAGCTCGGCATCGTTATAAAAACTATCGTTGCGGAACTGTATAACCAGGTAGGGGTTGCAGATATTTTTTGCGGCAAGCGTCTCCCACCGGGTATCAAAGCGCTTTTGCTTTAAAATAGTGGTAATGCCCTGCAATACTGCCGGGTCGGCATTGTTAAGGTACAGCTTGCGGGTATAGTCGTCGTTAAAATAGTGCTGGTCCATAAACACCTTTTGGGAGCCGTCCAGCTTATACAAAATCTCCTTCTCGTAAATTGCTTCGTCAAGCGACTTGTAGTAGCCTGCCGGAACACGGAGGTTGTGGGCAACGCTCAGGAAATAACCGTTGCCAACATGAAAAGCACAAATATTATTTTCGAAAGAGCGCCTTTGAGGTTCATCGGCATTGTAAACCCACATTATGCGGTGCAATGGGGAGGTCTGCTCATCAATTAATTGCCTCTTGCTCGTTATCATACCTTATGTGTTTGGGCTTATACCAATAATGTTGTTATCAACTATCCCTTTTCAGCGCTTCTATAGTGTTCAGCTTGTCCAGGTGCAGTTGGTGCGTCAGCTCGTTAAGCGAAGCAAATTTCTGCTCATTGCGCAGTTTCTTTACAAAAGATATTTCAAGCTCCTGCCCATAAATATCCTTATCGAAATTAAACAGGTTAGCTTCTATTTTGAGTTCTTTTTTATCGGTTACAGTAGGGTTAAAACCTATGCTCATCATGCCATCGTACACTTCGCTGCCATACCTGGCGGTAATGGCGTAAATGCCCATGCCCGGCACAATCTGGTCTTTATCTACCGGCTCCAGGTTGGCTGTCGGATAGCCAATTGTACGGCCCAATTTGTTGCCATGTACCACTGCGCCCTTCAGGGTATATTTCCTTCCCAGCATATGGGCTGCATCTTCAATTCGTCCGTCCTTTATGGCGTGGCGAATGCGGGTAGAACTAACTGCCGCAGCTTCTATTAACTGTGCAGGTATCTCTATCATGCTGTATTCATGCTTAAGGGCATAGTGCTTCAGCATATTAATATCGCCCAGCCTGTCGTGCCCGAACCTATGGTCGTAGCCAATAACAATGCTGTGCGGGTGGAAAATACCCACTAAAAATTTCTGTATGTATGCTGTTGCAGATTGATTGGCAAAATCTTTGGTGAACGGCACCACCATGGTATGCGAAATCCCTATTTCTTTAATTAACGCCAGCTTAGTGCTCAGTGGCGTAATGATACCCAATGGCTGATGGGGGAACAACAATTTGCGCGGGTGCGGGTCGAAGGTAATCAACACGCTTTCCCCACCTACCTCATTGGCATGTTTTACTACCTCATTTAAAATAGCAACATGCCCTTGGTGCACTCCATCGAAGGTGCCTACTGTTATAACCGCCTTATTAAATTGTGGCGGGGTATGTATGTCGTAAAATACAGCCATTTATAGGTTGTCAAAGGTAATGGTTTCAGCCTATTAAGTGAATATTCCCAGAGCCCGGCAAATATATATTATATTTTTTAGCAACTACAACTATACGCACTCCTTAGCTAAAAAAACAGGGAGCCTCATTGTTATGAGGCTCCCCGAGGTGCAAAAGAAGCTTTATTACATCACTACTACCTTTTTGTAGTAAATGGTATTATCTACCTGCGCCCTGAGCATGTACACGCCCACAGCAACATGGCTCATGTCAACCGGGATTTCTAAAAGTTTTTTGTCTGCCACCGTGAATGTTTTCACTACCCGGCCATGTACATCTGTAATAGTTACTACTACATCATTTTCATGCGATGGTATGGCGATGGTGAACAAGCCTTCGTTCGGGTTAGGGAATACCGATATGCCGTCGCTGCCTGTATTCGTGAGTTCTTTAATTGCTGACGGGCATCCTCCGCCGGAGCGTACATTCATATTTCGAGTTTGCAATGCCGTGCCGCAAGTACTGGTAAAGGCTGCATAAGATATTATTGCGCTGCCCATGGTTACTCCGGTTACCGCGCCAGTAGCCGAAACAGTAGCTACCGATGGGTTGCTGCTTGCCCATGTGCCCGTTGACGACGTATTGGTTAATGCTACTAACCCACCCACACAAACGCTGTCAGGCCCTGAAATGCTGCCTGCATCTGGCAATGGGTTTACAGTTATTGGGGACGTGGTGTAGGCTACCCCACACACGTTAGTTACCGTATAGGAAATATTAGCTGCACCTGCCGCCACACCATGCACCACCCCACCTGCTACCGATGCAATTGCCACATTGCTGCTGGCCCATGTGCCGCCTGTAATGCTTGGGGTTAATGTGATTGTAGCCCACCTGCACAACTGCACAGGGCCAGTTAGCGTGCCTGCGGATGGCAGCGGGTTTACCGTAATAGCATATGTAACATAAGCTGTGCCGCACATGTTGGTAACGGCATAGCTGATGGTAGCTGCACCCGCGCCTATACCTGTTACCACGCCTGTTGCACTTACGTTCGCCACAGCACTGCTGCTGGTTGCCCAGCTGCCGCCTGATACTGTGGGTGATAACGTTATAGATGCACCGGCACAAACAGATGCAGGGCCTGATAGCGCCCCGGCATCTGGCAATGGGTTTATTGTTACCGCATAGGTGGCGGTTGCTGTGCCACAGCTATTGGACACCGTATAAGTAATGATGGCCGCACCAGCGCTAATGCCTGTAACTACGCCCGTGCCAGCAATAGATGCCGCCGAACTTGTACAACTCCAGGTGCCGCCTGCCGAGGTTGATGATAAAGTAGCTGTACTGCCTGCGCATACGGTAGTGCCGCCGCTGATAGTACCTGCTGTGGGTGCAGGGTTTACTGTTACTGAAGTTATAGCCCTTGCCGTACCGCAGCCGTTGGTTACGGTATAGGTTATTGGCGCGGTGCCTGCCGCTACGCCTGTAAGTATGCCTGACGTTGCGCCTATAGTGGCTGTGCCTGTTGCACCCGAACTCCAGCTACCAGCCGAGCCTGTGCTGGACAGCGTTATTGTGCTGCCCGGGCAAACCGAGGATGCCCCCGTGATGCCACCTGCATATGGAAGCGGGTTTACGGTAACCTGTAAGGTATCGAGCGTAGTACCGCATACATTAGTTGTTGTATAGCTGATAAGCGTTAAGCCTGCTACAAGCCCTGTTACCGTGCCGCCGCTAACTGTAGCTACTCCCGTGCTGGAACTCGCCCATGTGCCTCCGCCTATGGTTGGCGTAATAGTAATAGATGAACCTGCACACACTGCCGATGGGCCGGAAATAGTTGTGGATGGGACTGTGATAACAGTTACCAGCATAGTGTCGGTTGCAGTACCGCAGGCATTGCTCAAAGAGTATGAAATGATTGCAGTACCAGTGGTTACCCCGAATACCACCCC
>CANBTK010000386.1 GCA_947372365.1 Flavipsychrobacter stenotrophus
CCCTGAGATGCTCAAATACATTGACCGGGACCCGGCTACATCAATAGAGCAGGCAAAAGACTGGCTGCAAATGGTGATAGATAATGGTGACAACAACATAGGTATTTCATGGAACATCACGCTTAGAGATGATGATACAACAATTGGCAACATAGCGCTGTGGCGGCTAATAAGGGAACACTACCGTGCTGAGATAGGCTATGTACTGCACCCTGCATACCAGGGCAAGGGCATTATGGGCGAAGCCATGAAGGCTGTGATTGATTATGCTTTTAACACCATGGGGCTACACAGCATAGAAGCCAATACCAACCCGGAAAACAAAGCATCGCAAAACACGCTTATGCGCAATGGTTTTGTACAGGAAGCCTATTTCCGGGAGAATTATTACCATGATGGGAAGTTTACTGATTCGGCTATTTTTTCGTTGGTAAAGGGTATCTGAACCGTTGATTGAAGCTGATGAAATTGATACTGCTGATTGCACCGCTGTTACCAAGCTGCCGAATTGAATAGATTGCTCACGAGCATGTATCGTAGTGGCGTTACCTCACTAACCTTCACACAACCTATACACAATGCAGATAAATGAAAAAATTGATAAGCTTACTCGGTCTATAGAAAACTCGATATCAGGAGATAGTTTCAAAACAGAAGTGTTACCACTAACTAACACTGATGTAAAGCTATTAAAATCAAAAGACTGGCAATTCAATTGGAAAGATGAGCATAAAAATCCTCAGAAAAAGATATTCAAATTGGTAATCAATGACAACCCGCTTATTCTGCAGGGCTTAATTTGTCTTGAAGATAAAAATGACCATGTTTTTATGCACCTGATTGAAAGCGCGAAATTCAATCGCGGCAAAAACAAACTCTATCTCGGCGTTCCCGGAAATCTGGTCGCTTTTGGGTGTGTGTTCTCCTTTCAAAAAGGGTATGAAGGTTATGTTTCGTTCGAATCAAAAAGCAAACTAATCGTTCATTATCAAAAATCCCTCGGTGCGCAAACGCTCTTCGGCAATTTCATGATGCTTGATACCAAAGCTGCACTAAAACTGATAGCACAATATTTCCCGAATTTTCATTAACTTTATATCATGATTAAAGAGGCAAAAGATATTGACTTTTACACCACAGGTAAGGAGCCATCTAAAGAAGAGTTTGCTTTGATAAGTGAATGGATCAGGCAAAAAAAACTACGCTCTAAAAAAACCAGCAAAAAGACGGTCGCCATTAAATCACATGTATAATTGATTTGGAGGCTGAGAATACCAATTTTTTCAATCATTCGATTTCATTAAAAAACCGCCACTTTCATGGCGGTTTTTCTGTATCCTTAATTTTACTTCTTTTATTTTCTTAGCGCTGGGCTGAAAATGTTCAGCCCCTACATTTACCGTGGACTGCCGACTGCAAATTGCAGACTGCCAACTAAAAAACTAGCTGCAACCAGTGGTTGTACCGCAGTTAGGGCACATATAGCAGGTGCCATTGCGGAGCGTAATGTTACCGCAGCTGCGGCAGGCAGGCGCATCAGCGCTGGTGCCCATTAGCTTCTTTACTTCAAGGCTGTTCAGCGAGGTGGCACTTACCGGGGTTGGTGCTATTGCCGCCTTTGGCTTTGGCGCTGTAGACTGCTGTGGTGCTGTTATACGTACTTGTGATAGTTCCAGTTGGTTTTGTGCAGCCACTTCTTCCTGGCGCGACATTTTGTTGGGGTCCTGTACATGCACCAGGTCATCACGGTCCAGGTATTCATATGCCAGCAAGCGGAACACATAGTCAAGCACCGAAGTCGCAGACTTGATGTTTGGATGCTCTACCATGCCTGATGGCTCAAAGCGGGAGAAGATAAATTTATCAACATACTCCTCAAGCGGCACACCGTACTGCAGGCCTACCGATATGGCTATTGCAAAGCTATTGAGCAGGCTACGCATGGTAGCACCTTCTTTAGCCATGTCTATGAATATTTCGCCCAGCGTGCCATCGCCATACTCGCCTGTGCGCAGGAAGAGTGCCTGGCCACCAACTTTACCCTTTATGGTATAGCCACGGCGTTTGGCAGGTAATTGTTTGCGCTCTACAATACGGCTCAGTTCGCGCTTCAGTTGGGTATCAGGGCTTTCCTGTACACGCCTGTTCACTTCATCCAGCAATTCGGTTACGGTAAGGCGGCTCATGTCCACTATCTGCCCGCTGTCTGCCGCTTCTTCCTTCGCTTCCTCTTTATCTTTCTTCTTGCTATCGCTCTTGTTGCTAAGTGGCTGGCTCAGTTTGCTGCCATCGCGGTATAAAGCGCAGGCTTTCAGGCCCAGCTGCCAGCTTAGGTAATAACAATCTTTTATCTCGTCAATTGATGCCTCGTTAGGCAGGTTCACGGTTTTAGATATAGCGCCGCTTATAAATGGCTGCACAGCACCCATCATACGCAGGTGGCCATGGGCATGTATGAAACGTTCGCCCTTCTTGCCGCATTTGTTAGCGCAATCGAATACTGAAAGGTGCTCGTCTTTAAGGAAAGGCGCGCCTTCTACAGTCATTGTGCCACAGGCATAACTGTTAGCTGCGTCTATCTCGTCATCGCTGAAGCCTAACTCATGCAGCAGGCTGAACTCAGGCGAATAATATTGCTCTGATGTAAAGCCAAGGCGCTGCAGGCAGCTTTCGCCCAGTGTGTACACATTGAACACAAAGCCAGCTTCAAATGCGCTTTCTACAGCCGTATCCAGCTTCTTCAGCTCTTCGGCAATAAAGCCCTTTTCGCTCAGGCTCTGGTGGTTAATGAAAGGCGCACCAGCGAAGGTGCCATGGCCTTTGGCATACTTAACAATAGTATCTATTTCTTCAGCCTTATAGCCTAATTTCTTAAGTGCGGCTGGTATGCTCTGGTTAATGATTTTGAAATAACCGCCACCTGAAAGCTTTTTGAATTTCACTAAAGCAAAATCAGGCTCTACGCCGGTAGTATCGCAATCCATTACCAGGCCAATAGTGCCGGTTGGCGCTATTACTGTAGCCTGTGCATTGCGGTAGCCATATTTTTCGCCCATCTGCACTGCATCGTCCCATGCCTTGGTAGCTGCTTTCAGCAGGTAGTCAGGGCAATATTTGGCGTTGATGCCTACTGGCTTTATTTCAAGGCCTTCGTAAGCTTCAGTAGCATCATATGCCGCTGCACGGTGGTTGCGCATTACGCGCATCATGTGCTCTTTGTTTTCTGGGTACCTGGCGAAGGTGCCTAAAACACTGGCCATTTCAGCCGACGTTTTGTATGCAACGCCATTCATAATAGCGGTGATAGCGCCGGCTATAGCACGGCCGTCTTCGCTGTCGTAAGCAATGCCGCTCACCATAAGCATAGAGCCAAGGTTGGCATAGCCCAGGCCCAGTGTGCGGTAGTCATAGCTGAGCTGCGCAACTTCAGGCGAAGGGAACTGCGCCATAAGTACTGAAATTTCCAGTACTACTGTCCACAGGCGGGTCATGTATTCAAAGCCTTCTACATCAAACTTGCTGGTGTCTTCATTAAAGAAACGGCGCAGGTTGAGCGAAGCCAGGTTACAGGCTGTATTGTCAAGGAACATATATTCCGAGCAAGGGTTCGAAGCCCTTATCTCGCCGCCCTCAGGGCAGGTATGCCATTCGTTAATGGTAGTGTTGTATTGTGTACCCGGGTCAGCACAACGCCAGGCCGAATAAGCAATTTTCTCCCACAATTCTTTTGCAGGGATAGTCTTCATCACCTTGCCTGTGCTGCGGGCTGTCATATCCCAATCAGC
>CANBTK010000387.1 GCA_947372365.1 Flavipsychrobacter stenotrophus
TTCGTCCAGCAGGCTTTTTCTGTAGCCGGGCTGTATGGTTGTTTTAGGCACTTTTACTTCGAACCACTTTTGCAGCGGGTAATCGAAACAGTTGCCATGCATGTAGTTGAACAGCGACTTTTTGAGGCCATCGCTAAAGGTTTCGTGATCGGCTCCTGTGGGGTCGGTATGTACGATGTCGTTATTGGCAAAAGTGCCTATAGCTTCTGTTTCTTTCTTTACTTTATATTTTTCAGGGTTCAGGCCTACGGGGCTGTGCGCCGTCATGGCAAACTGGTGCCAGAAGCCCGACTGCAGTATGCCGGTTTCAAACATCTGCCGCACCATTTCCAGCGAGTCTATAGTTTCCTGTGCCGTTTGGGTAGGGAAGCCATACATGAGGTAAGCATGCACCATAATGCCAGCTTCGGTAAAATGCTTGTTTACCAGTGCCACCTGTGCCACGGTTATGCCCTTTTGTATCAGCTCCAGCAGCCTGTCAGATGCTACCTCCAGCCCGCCGGAAACAGCTATGCAGCCGGATGCTTTGAGCAGGAAGCACAAATCGCGGGTGAAACTTTTTTCAAAGCGGATATTCGTCCACCAGCTTACTACCAGTTTGCGTTTTATTATTTCCAGCGCCACCGCCTTCATAAGGGCGGGTGGGGCAGCCTCATCAACAAAGTGGAAGCCGTTATGCCCGGTCTGTGCAATGATTTCCTCCATCCTGTCGCAGATAAGGGCGGCAGTAAGCGGTTCGTAATGTTGTATGTAGTTAAGCGAAATATCGCAAAAGGTACATTTACCCCAGTAGCAGCCATGAGCCATGGTGAGCTTGTTCCAGCGCCCATCGCTCCACAGGCTGTGCATTGGGTTGGTCACCTCTATAGCCGAAATGTATTTATCCAGTGGTAAACCGCTGTAGTCGGGAGTGCCTACCTGGCCTTGCTTATAGTCAGCGCAGTTTTTATTGTCAATATAAGCAACCTTGCCTTCGGCAAGTATAAAGGTGCGCTTCAATTCGCTTACCGGTAGCTTGCCTTCCAGGTGCCTGACAAGGTTTTCTACTGGCGCTTCGCCATCATCCAGCGTTATAAAATCGAAAAATTCAAATACCCGTGGGTCAGATAGGGACCGGAGCTCGGTATTGGGGAAGCCGCCTCCCATAGCCACTTTTACGCCAGGGCAATGCTGTTTTATCCACTGCGCACACCTGAAGGCGGAGTAGAGGTTGCCGGGGAAGGGTACCGATATCGCCACTAGCGATGGCTTTACCGCTTCCATCTTTTCAACCAGCAAAGGCAATAATATACTATCTATAAAGGTAGGGGCGCTATTCAGGCTGGCATAAAGCTCATCAAAGCTGTTGGCTGACCTGCCCAGCCTTTCGGCATAGCGGCTGAACCCAAAATGCGGGTCGGCGCACTCCATTATCAGGTCGCTCAGGTCTTCCAAGTACATGGTAGCCAGGTGCTTGGCTTTATCCTGCGTGCCCATAGTACCAAAGGCCCAGTTAAGGTCGTCCAGTTGTGCAAAGCGGGAAGCCTCAGGCAAAAAATCCCTTTTGCAGATGAGGTGCGCCAGGGTAGGGTTCTTGCCTTGCAGAAAACCTATCGCAGCATCTATAGTGGCTATGTAATCGCTTTTTAGTGCAATGATGCGTTTCGAATTTTCACTTGCCTCGGTGGTATTGTGTGCTATTGCCGAAAATAGCGCCTGTAGCCCCAGTTTCGAAAATAGCGCAACGGTAGCCTCAATGCCTAGGTCGGCCTGGAAAGATGATATATTCCGGGTATTCAAAAAGCCTTTCAGGTACGCCGTAGCAGGGTAGGGCGTATTGAGTTGGGTAAATGGCGGCGTTATAAGGAATACAGATGTGCTCAAGTTTTAATTCGGCAATTAAGAAATTCGCTGCAAAGATAGTATTAATGGGTTGCAAGAAAGCCGATTGCGTTATTTTCCGCCGTTGCAGGTACGCAAGAGAGGCTCTCTGTAAACAGTTATCATTTTCCTTCATCTTTTTTTATCAGCTTCATACGCACCCTGAAATCGTCCGCATAGGTAATTTTGTAAGTGTAGCTGGTCCCGCACTGCTTAGCTGTAAGTGTATCTGCTATCAAACTGTAGTAGCAATGTTCAGGCATATAGCCGCTACCCCTGCAATTGCAACCACTACATTCGAGTTCTCCGCTCGGCTTGAAATAGAAATGATCGTATTCTTGATGACTATATCTATCTAAAATAAACACACTGTCGCCTAGCGAATTGCCATTATGCCAACCGTATCCTGAGAGTGTAGAATAGTATTCAACTTTTGCGTCTGAAGTAACTTTTCCACGCCGGTCATAATGTTGCCATTCATTACTATCTCCATCAACGGTCGTTTTCGGTTCGCCTCGGTCATAGTAACAAGTCCACTTCCCTTTTACGCGCCCGCTATCGAAATCACCCTCACAAAGAACTTTTCCATCTCTAAAATAGTACTTGACGTAATGGCCATGCCTGACTGGGGTATCGGTACGCGACACCTCATTGTGAAGAGGAAGTGGATGAAATGAAAAAGAAGACTTTGTTGTTATCTCCGTATCTACTTGTGGTTGTCTCGGGTAAATATAACCGGCTTCAATAATGGGCTTACCATCCGGGCTAAATTTCCTTACGCTCATCAAGCACCCATTCTTGAACACCTCCTCTGAAGCCAACTTACCATCTTTAAACCTATCAATGAGCTTGCCATTTTGAAAACCTTCAGAGCTTAAACCCGTTTCTGAGAGACTATCGCCATAAAGAGTTTTCTCATCCCTGAGTAATTGGCGGCCGTTTATGTCCCATACATCTGTTAGTCTCATTAGCCCTTTTACAAAACGATACTTAGCAAGAATGGAAGTCTTGATAGCATGTTTATCTTTGCCGAAAGAGCGATAAATAGTCCAGACACTATCACAGAATCCGTTTGTGAACGATCCTGTCATAAAAAGCGCACCATCGGCATATTTTTCATAACGACCGTTAAGTTCATTGTTTTGGTAGGTATAGCGTTCCTTTATTTCCCCACGGTAGTTAAAAAGGGTCGCAATGCCTTCTTTTTTTCCTGATTTCCATGGGATAGTCAGCACATCATGGTCGCCACGATGCAGCCGTTCAATGCCTTCTTTTTTGCCGTTCCTGATTGTTACTTCGCTGTACGGTTCCCTGAGCGCCGCTACTAGTCGGTTACCCATGAAAACACTATCAATGTATAAACAATAGTAGCCGTTAGGCACGTCTTCACGGAAATCCCAGTCATACCGTCCGTTCGGAATTTCTTTACGTAAGAAGCGCATGTCGCCACAGGCTACCCATGTTGTGTCCTGGGCTTTTGCTGCGGGTGAACAAAAAAGAAATCCAGCCAATATCGTGATGAATCGGGCGGTTAAGATAGCAATTTGCAATATGGGCAGACGGTTACGCATTATCTTGTAAGATAATGAATAGTTAGGAGAAAAGTGCAATATAATGTTCTGCTATTCTTATCATTTTAAGACAGTTGTCATGCTACAGGAGTATGATTTTTTAATTATGGTAAATTTAATTTGTTATTTATTTCTGAAATTACCCCACTAATTGAAAATTATTAACTGTCTTACTAGTTGTTGACATTTAATAAGTTACGTTCACCCACTAAATTTTGTTTTATGAGATTACTGGCACTTTTTCTTTCGTTGTTTATTTATGGTGCATCAATTGCACAACCGGTTGCGTGGCTCAAGAAGGGCGGAGATCTGAAGAGCTATTGCCATACCTATGGCCACTACTCGA
>CANBTK010000388.1 GCA_947372365.1 Flavipsychrobacter stenotrophus
GCACATCCCGCAGGTCGAAAATGATGCACAGCGTAAAAATGAAGCTAAAGCGCAACATCACCTCAAATGGGTACTCCCTAACCAGGTGCCCCCAGTAAAATATGGGCAGTACCGATGTGACTATTGTCCACACAATGGCAAGTGCTGCAATTTTAAGCCACCCATACTCTCGTATACTCTTCTTGTTTTTAAACGGCAACAGTGGCAGCGAGTATGCAAATGACAGTGCCGCCAGCAACAGGCAGGCACCCAGCATCCATATTGACAGCACATACAGCCCCGTTAACGCCATAAGCAAGCCCGCCATGCCAAATGCTATATGCCGCCATTTATAGCGCCGCATTTGTAGCGCCAGCCCTTCGCCCACCTTGCTTAACTTGGCCAGGCTATGCACATTATACACCAGTAAAGTACTACCAAAAACGAAGATGTGCAGTGCACTCAGTAAGGCAGGCGCAGCATTATTAACCAGCCGCTCCGTAGCCATACATAAGCCAGTAGCGCAGCATGCCGTAAGCGATGATGTGTACAGGAAAAGGTGGACAAGGAAAAGTATGGCTTTCACCCAACAAAGGTAGCCGCTCTACCCAATCCGCCACTCACAATTTGCCAGTTTACTAGTTGAGGCATTGAAAAATTTGCACAACCCAATCTACAACCCACCACTAACAATTGACCAACCACACCATTTATAACTTACCATTTACAATTTATAATTTAAAGACTAAGCTTCAGCCCGCCATTAAAGATAAAGCCATCGAGCGGGGCATAGATATCCCTGAAAAGGGGGTTGGTAATTGTGCCAGAATAGATACTATCAAACCTTGTCTGGCGGCTGTCCAGCATGTTCTCAAAATTGATATAGACAGAGCATTTCTTCCATATGCGCTCCATCATAAAGCCGCACAAAACGTATTCCTTGCCTGTGAGGCCATCGCTAAGGTGCTGCGGGCCATAGTAATATGCCTCCGCGCCTATTTTCCATTTGCCATCAATCTCATACATCAACACCGAATTGGTATGATGGCGCGGCGTGAGCGGTGTTTCTACAAACACGCCCTGGTTGTGCTTGTGCGAATGGGTGTAGGTATAACCGAGGAACAGTTTAAAATGCTTGTAACCAATCTTTACATTAGTCTCCGACCCTTTCGACTCTATTTTAGCCGGCGAGTTCTCAAACCTGTACTGGTTGTTGTACAATGGGGTTAAGATAAGCGGGTCGCTTATACTGGTGAAAAAGATAAGCTCGTTAACGCTAAAGGTGATACGGCCTTTGGCAAAAGTAGTTTTGTAGTTAACATCCCAGTTGCCGCCATAGCTGCGTTCCAGCTTGTTGGAATCCGGCTTTACGGGCAGCACGTTTTTGTAGCTCATGCGCTCGCTTTCCTCGGTAAATATGGTGGGTGCCTTATACCCCAGCCCGCCGCCCAGCCGCGACGAAAAGCCTGCGCCATGCTTGTATAGTATGGATATTTTAGGCAGCGGTGCAAACCCATATTGGTTGACATAGTCGCCACGGAAGCCAGTTTCCAGCACCCATTTCTTGCTGATATCCCATGTATTCTGTATAAACGCACCAAAAGTAGATATCTGGTAATTGCGCAGGGGCGATATACCCAGCGCCTTCTCCTTAAAGGCATCTGTAAACACATTGCCCCCGGCTATCCATTCCATCTTATTTTTGCGTATGGCATAGTTGGCCTCAGTAAAAGAAGCTGTTTGCGTACCATCAAAAGTATTGTCGCTGGCGCTTATGATACGGTTAAAATGGTCAATACTATTCTTAACGGTCAGCGAGCCGTTATTGTCAAAACGCCTCCTTACTTCTATGGTTCCGTTAATCCTTTCAGTAGCATTGTCTTCATGGTAGGCGTGGGTGCTGTCGCCATGGCCCTGTATGTATTGGATATCGCCACCAATACGGTTTTCATACATACCGTTCACCCCTATTATAACGTCAGTGTTTTTATTGGGGTACCAGAAGAATTTGGGGTTAAATGTGTACCGCTTGAATTCGGGTATTGCAGTGAAGGTAGTATTGCCAGGGGCATATGCCATATTGCCATTAAAGGCACCGTAAAGCGTGATGCCTGCCTTGCCCCACAGCTTGCTGAAATAGCCGCTGGCATCGGCACCGCCGGCCGATGTGCCGTTAATTAAAAAGCGGAGCTCTTGTGTTTTTGATGGCGTTTTAGATATCAGGTTCACCAGGCCCGCAATAGCGCCGCCGCCATATAGCGTGGATGATGCTCCCTTTATTATTTCCACGCGCTTTAAATCGAGCGGGGGCGTTTGCATAAGCCCAAGCCCGCCCGAAAAACCTGCGAACAACGGGTAGCCGTCTTTAAGTACCTGCGTGTACCGCCCATCCATGCCCTGTACCCTTATGCTGGCGTTGCCAGATGTGGCTGAGGTCTGCAATGTTTGTATGCCCGTGCTTTCACTTAGTATCATCTTAATATCGCCCGGCTTCATATTGGCTTTCTCATCCAGCTCTTCGCCGCCTATTAACTCTATACGCGTTGCCACATCCTGTATGGTGCGGCTGCTACGGGTGGTACTTACCGTTACCTCTTCCAGCCCTTCTTCATCCAGCTCTAAAAAAACGGTGCTGGTATCCTTCTTATAAAACGGGAACGACAAAGTATCATAGCGCTCTTTATAGCCCATTACCTGGTAGTGTACCACCACCTTCCCATCGGGCAGGCCGCTTAAAAAAACCAGGCCCCGCCCGTTACTGGCGTTGCCTATGGTAGTATTCATAACATTGGCAATTACCCCAGCCAGGGGTTCATTAGTTTTTTCGTCTTTTACAAAAACCCAAAGGTTATTACCAGCCCGGGCCGCAGCAAAAGAAAGTAAAATGGCAACGAGTAATATAATTTGTTTCATAGCAACAGCAAGGCAAGGTATAGGTTACATGGCGAATCGTATTTCTAAGGTAGGGATATTCATGCAAAAGTGCGCAACATTTTTGCTGCGCACTTTCTTTATGAGTTTTATAATAAATAACATTACCTCTTCATCCTCCAAAATCCCTATGCTCCGCTTTCTAATTTGGAATTTTCCCCTAGAATTTTCCTCCCCACATGAGCATTTTAATTTTTTACTTCTAATTTTTACTTTTTACAAAGGTATATTCCCGTGCTTCCTCCTTGGCATCACCACTACCTTATTTTCCAGCATCTTGAAGCCTTTAATTAATTTATGGCGGGTTTCCTCAGGCAAAATTACTTCGTCAATAAAGCCCCTTGCTGCCGCACTATACGGGTTGGCAAACTTATCAATGTACTCCGCTTCCTTTTCAGCCAGTTTAGAATATTGGTCCTTAGCCTCCGATATTTCCTTCTTGAAAATAATTTCGGTAGCGCCCTTGGCACCCATCACCGCAATTTCGGCCGTAGGCCATGCATAGTTAAGGTCAGCGCCAATGTGCTTGGAGTTCATCACATCATAAGCGCCACCATAAGCCTTGCGGGTAATAACCGTAATACGCGGCACCGTAGCCTCGCTAAGGGCATACAGCAGCTTAGCGCCTTCGGTAATAACACCATGCCATTCCTGGTCGGTGCCAGGCAGGAAGCCAGGCACATCAACCAATATAAGTAATGGGATATTGAACGAATCGCAGAAACGCACAAAACGGGCACTCTTGCGGCTCGAATTAATATCCAGCACACCAGCAAGGTAGGCAGGCTGGTTAGCCACCACGCCTATGCTGCGGCCGCCTATACGGGCAAAGCCCACAACAATATTCTCAGCAAATTCCTTA
>CANBTK010000389.1 GCA_947372365.1 Flavipsychrobacter stenotrophus
CATGACGCCCAATTTAACCCAGGGGGCCGCCCTGGCTATAGAAGATGCCTTCCTGCTATCTAAAATATTATCGCAGGCAACGGACGTTGAAAAGGGCTTTGACGAATTTTATAATGAGCGCAGGAAACGGGTCTTCGCGGTACAGAGAAAGTCAAATTTACTGGGGCGAATTGGGCAAATCAATGCACCTGTGCTGTGCGGGTTAAGGAATTTCTGCTGGAAGCGCATACCCGATAGATGGATACAAAACGACCTTAAAAACCTATTGGTAGCCCAATAGCGTTATGTGCAACGAATGCCGCTTTCATTAACCTAAACAACCATCTTGAGCTATGAGTTTTTTTATTTGCGAAGTTAAAACGGGAAAAGGCAAAAAGGAATTCTTAGATGTTGCCCGCACAATTCATAGTGGCGACAATAACTGGGTATGCCCGCTCGATAAGCAGGTACACAATACATTTGAGCCCCGGAAAAACAGCTACTTTCAGCATGGCAGGGCTGAACGGTGGGTATTGAAAGGTGCTACCGGGGCGCTTATAGGCCGCGTAGCCGCTTTTATTGACGACGAAAAGAAAGTGAACTCGGGCATACCTACGGGAGGCATGGGCTTTTTTGAGTGTATCAACGATCAGGAAGCTGCCAACCTATTGTTCAATACCGCAAGGGCATGGCTGGAGGCCGGTGGAGTAGAGGCAATGGACGGGCCTATCAATTTTGGCGAAAATGACCGCTTCTGGGGGCTGCTGGTGGAAGGCTTTACTGAGCCTCCGTTCACAACCAACTATAACAAGCCCTATTACCAGCAATTGTTTGAGGCTTATGGTTTTAAAGCTTATTACGAAATGGCCAGTAATGTAATCGACCTTGAAAATGCCATTGATGAGCGGTTTGACCGGATATGGGGTTGGGTAAAACGAAAAGAGGGCATTGAGTTCAGGCACCCCACAAAAGATGAACTAGGCGTGTATGCAGGCTATTTCAGGGAAATATATAACGAAGCCTGGCAATTTCATGAAGAGTACAAACCCATAAGCGAGGGCAGGGCTTTAAAATTTGCAAAAGAGATGCGCTACCTCTTTGTAAGTAAAATGGTGCCTTTCGCTTTTGTACGCGGCGAGCCAGCGGGCTTCCTTATCTGCACTCCCGACCTGAACCAGATATTTAAAACATTCAATGGCCGGCTTAATAAGTTGCAACTGCTACAGTTCATGTTCAGGAGCCGCAATGATTTTAAGTGGTACCGCAAAAAGGGCATCTTAACAAGGGGCCATGCTATTGCTGTAGGGGTTAAACCCCGGTTTCAGCAATATGGCCTGGAAACGGGGATGATTATGTCATCAATAAATGAAGTGCGTAAAATGGGCTTTAAAAGTATTGAGTTGCGGTGGGCTGGCGATTTTAACCCTAAAATCAGCCGGTTGCACAGTGCCGTAGGGGCTGTACAGGCGCGTAAGCACATTACTTACCGGTTCCTTTTCGATGAGTCGGCCGAATTTGTAAGGTATGCACCTATTCCTATGGGCAGGAAGAAAGCCGTGCCAGTTCAGTAGTAGTTTCCCTGCGGGGTACAGGCTTACGGTGGTAAATGGATGTAATGCCTATGGCATCCCCGGGGTTTTCTATTTCGACTTATATGCCTGTATAATTTTCAGTGCCCTGAAGCGGAAGGAGTCATAAAACATAACTACGAATAGTATGCCTGCGGGTATAAAAAAGGTGTGGTATTTAAGTGCCTGAAAGATATAGCCACCTAGTATGCCGCCTAAAAGAAAGAAGGAAATAATAACCAGCCGCAATGATATTTTATGCCTAATGGCTTCTTTCCTTTTGGGGGTTTCGTAAAACATAGCAGCCAACTCTATGCCCAGGTCGGTAAACATGCCGGTTAAGTGGGTGGTGCGCACTACGAAGCCCGATATTACCGTTACCAGTGCATTTTGCAGGCCCATGGCAAACAGCAGGCTGCCTGCAAAATAATCGGTTTCAATAGTGGACCTATTGTACGACGGGCCAAAGGTGCCAACCACAACTAAGATGGTTATTTCGGCAATAATGGGCACGGTATAGGCGAGGCGGTTATTGCTGCCAATTTTACCAATATACAGGCTGGAGAAAAATGCACCTGAAAAGAACAGCAGCATCCATAAGCCGGCCTGAAAGGCAAGCCTGTAATCCTGCAGCGCTAGTTTTTCGGCAAATATGGCCGCATGGCCAGTAACGTTCGTGGTTAAAACAAGGAAGCCTAAAAGGCCTGAAACATTCACAAAGCCTGCCGTCAGGCAGAGCAAAGATGCCAGCCTGATATTGTGCTTAATATTACGCTTATTGCCAGTGTGCCTTAGCATAGCATATTATGGGGGCTAGTTTGCAAAGTGGGGATTTGCCCGTATTGTGCCCACTTCAACCAATAAAAAAAGCACGCTAAAAGTAGCGTGCTTCCAAATGAATAACTATGAATAAAATTAGATAACTTTTACATTAACCGCATTCAAACCTTTTTTACCATTTTGTACTTCGTAAGACACCTTGTTGTTCTCACGAATTTCATCGTAAAGACCTGAAACGTGAACGAAAATGTCCGGGCCACCATTTGATGGAGTAATGAAACCAAATCCTTTAGCTTCATTGAAGAATTTAACTGTACCTTCTTGCATTGTTTTTAAAATAAAAAGATTAATAAAGGACGAAGATATACAAAAGTTCTCTAACAAACTAAAATATTTTTGAAATCATTTTTTTTGCAGCAGTTTACCTTTGTACATAACTCAAAAGTACGCCTTAAATGCCTGCCAAAATGTGCGTTACCAAAATGTAAACTATGAAAGAATGACCGCAAACCGGCCTATATAGTTAATTTTGACGCGCGCGCTGCTGCTAAAATGTCGGATAATCTATTTGGCATAAAAGATGCAGACGGTATTACACAATAACGTTTTCAAAACTAAAATTTATATAACAATGGCAAACAAAGTAAACATTACACCCTTACACGACAGGGTAATTGTAAAATCGGCTCCTGCACAAGAAAAAACTGCCGGCGGTATTATAATACCTGACACTGCTAAAGAAAAACCAGTCCGTGGAACCGTATTGGCTGCAGGCCCTGGTAAAAAAGACGAACCAATGACTGTGAAAGAAGGCGATACAGTGTTATATGGCAAGTATGCCGGTACAGAAATATCACTGGAAGGTGAAGACTACCTGATTATGCGTGAAAGTGATATCCTGGCGGTTATTTAAACAATTCGGCAATTTGCCAATTCGACAATTCGACAATTCGGCAATTGCTCATGTAATTCAAAAACAAAATCATTAAACATAATTGACTAATTGCCGAATTGGCAAATTGTCGAATTCAAAAATTAAAAAAAACATGGCAAAACAACTTTTTTTCAACATTGATGCCCGCAACAGGATGAAGCGTGGTGTAGATATTCTTGCTGATGCAGTAAAGGTAACTTTAGGCCCTAAAGGCCGTAATGTAGTTATCGAGAAAAAATTCGGCGCTCCTTCTGTAACTAAAGATGGTGTTACAGTAGCTAAAGAAATAGAACTGGAAGACGCTATTGAGAACATGGGTGCGCAGATGGTTAAGGAAGTAGCTTCAAAAACTGCTGATCTGGCCGGTGATGGTACTACTACTGCTACTGTTCTGGCTCAGTCTATCATAGGCGAAGGCTTGAAGAACGTAGCTGCAGGTGCTAACCCAATGGACCTGAAACGGGGTATTGACAAGGCTGTAACAGCTGTAGTTGAAA
>CANBTK010000390.1 GCA_947372365.1 Flavipsychrobacter stenotrophus
TGTTGTATAAACAGATTCTTTATATAATTAGCTGATAAGCAAATATGCTGATTAGCTGATGCTTGTCTTCTTAATTAGTATTTAGTACTATAGTAGTGAGTCGCAAGTATAAAGTCAAAAGCTGTTCAACTTTAATGCACTACGCACATAATTGTCGAATTGCCTCATTGGCAAATTGTCGAATTATTTTCGGTTACTATGAATAAACAAAGAACTTATTGACTTATTTTCAAAAGTATTACGTATCGCTATTGCAAAAAGCTCGGCAGTAGATAACACTTTTATTTTAGGGGTCTGTTTCTTCAGCGGGATGGTATCACAAACAACCAATTCCACCAGCACTGAGTTTTCAATGTTTTCATAAGCATTGCCGCTCAATACCGGGTGCGTACAAAACGCCCTTACTGATAAAGCACCCTTTTCCATCAGTATTGATGCCGATTTAGACAATGTGCCCGCGGTATCGCAGATATCATCAATCAAAACAACATTTTTACCCTTTACATCACCTATCACAGTCATTGAAGCAATCTCGTTGGCACGCTTACGCTGCTTGTCGCAGATAACCATATCCACCTCAAAATACTTCGCTACTTCCCTTACGCGGTTAGTACTGCCTACGTCAGGGGCCGCAAAAATAAGGTTTTCTATCTTAAGATTTTCAATATAGGGGATAAAAATTGCAGAAGAGTCCAAATGGTCAACGGGGATGTCAAAGAAACCCTGTATCTGTGGGGCATGCAAATCCATTGTCATCACACGGTTGGCACCTGCGGTATGCAGCAGGTTAGCTACCAGTTTTGAAGCGATGGAAACACGCGGCTTGTCCTTCCTGTCTTGCCTGGCGTAGCCAAAATAAGGTATCACAGCGGTGATGTAGCCTGCCGATGCCCTGCGGGCACCATCAATCATCATCAAAAGCTCCATGAGGTTGTCAGCAGGCGAAAATGTTGATTGTACTAAAAAAACATAATCTCCGCGGATGGACTCCTGAAACACCGGCTGGAACTCCCCGTCGCTGAATTTCTGGATGGTAAGGTTGCCTAATTTTTTACCAAAACTTTTTGCTATCTGCTCGGCAAGGTATACCGAGTGTGTGCCGGAAAAGATTTTTACTGAAGAATGCATATTTATATGAAAGAGTGCAAAGTTAAGGCGGCAATCGGAATAAAGAGCATAAAGATTAAATTTATGTTAGCAAAAACTCATAAAAATATGAGAAAAATGAAATTTACAGGGAAAACAAACACATTTACCTCAATTTCAATATCTCACACTACCAATTGATTACCTATATACACCTATAGGTTTTTGCATATAAATTTCGCAACAACATTATAGCACAAACATTAACTTTGCGGCCAAACAGGCAAGAAAAACAGTAGATGTACACCATAAAATTTAAGTTTGAACAAAAAGGGCTTGAGCCTTTAACTCTTGAAAACGTAGAGCCGGGGCAGAGTTTACTTGAAGTAGCTTTAGAGAATAATATAGAATTGCACCACAATTGCGGCATGGTTTGCGCCTGTAGTACCTGCCACTTGTACCTGGAACAAGGCAGCGAGTTTGTACCTGAAATAACTGATAAAGAAGAAGATTTCATTGACAGGGCACGCAACCCACGCATTAATTCGCGCCTGGGCTGCCAATGCATACTGGAAGATGGTAGCGGCGTTTTAGAAGTTACCCTGCCCGACCAGTCTATGATTCACGGAGACTAATTCAATTATAAATTGTAAATGGTAAATTATTAATTGGCTCCCGGTGCCGTTTACCATAATCAATCTATTAAATACCCCAGTTCAGGCTCCGTATTAACATCACCCCATTAACAATTAACCATTTACCATTAACCATTAAAATTATGGCTCATTTTGAACCGCCGATAAACTGGACTGACTTTGAAGATATTGCTATGAAGCTTTACGAACGCTTCGGTGACGATTTCGGTGAAAGCAAAATATACAGGATACGCTTTACTGAACTGCTGGAGTGGGTGCTTGAAATACCCAACTTCGCAGGCAAGCGCGAAGATTGCAACGAAGGCTACCTGGAAATGATACAGAGCTCATGGGTATATGAGTGGAGGGATAGCCAAAATTAATTGCGCAATGGCTGAATTACCTAATCGCTCAATGGTATTAAAAGTGCTCGCAAACCGGGCTCGCCGCTAAGTACCGGCGGTTATGTACCTAATTGAATAGCTTTATACTTTCGGCTAATTAAGAAAGGCTTATTACTTACAACTAACGACTTACTACTCCAATGAATATCCTGGAACTTTTTGCCCCTATACGGACTTTTGTTTTTGATGTAGATGGCGTACTTACTGATGGTACACTTTTGCTGACAGAGGAAGGTAATATGCTGCGCAGCATGAGCATAAAGGATGGCTATGCTATGCAACTGGCCATTAAAAAAGGGTATAAGATTTGGATAATAAGCGGCGGCAAGTCGGAAGCTGTGCGTACCCGGCTTAATGCGCTGGGCATAACGGAAGTGCACATAGGCATTGACAGCAAGAAAGAGTTCTTTTACGCTATAACCCTCGCTAATAAAACCAGTTTAGATACCATATTATATATGGGCGACGACATTCCCGATTATGCGGTGATGCAATTGTGCGCCCTGCCCTGCTGCCCTGCCGATGCTGCGCCTGAAATAAAACAGGTGGCTAAATACATATCGCCAATTGCTGGTGGAAAAGGCTGCGTACGCGATGTTATAGAAAAAGTACTTAAATTGAACGGCGATTGGGACTTGCCCCAGTAACCCTACCCTATGCCTGTAAAAATACTGGTACACGATTTAAATGCCCCTGTTGAAAAAATATTCCCTTTTTTCAGCGACATGGATAAGTTTGTTGGCGTGCACCCTGTCATATATAAGTGTACCTGCCTCGGCGGCAATGAATACCGGCTATTTGAAAGGTTAAGCCTTGCCTTTTTTAAAATTTCCTTTTCCTATCTGGTAACGCTCGAAAAATCGGTAATCAACCAGCAGGTAGTCATGTACTCTAAGATAAGAAGGGGAGCAACCCTGCGCCTTACTTTTGATTTTACTGAGGCTAAAAATACCACTAGGATTACAGAAACAGTTGATTTTGACGGGCCTCCCGGCATCAGCACCCTCTTTATAAAATTCCTTACACGCATGCATAATAACCTGATTGAAAACCTTGGCGCGGCCCTGGTAAATTAACCTGCATACCGCAAAAGGCTTGCCGCACCAGCCATCAGGAAAATATCTGGTTAATAGATGTTAATAAATGATAAAAGCGGGCAAATTCAAATGATATTTGTAGCACAATCTCCTACATGCTTTCCCGCTCGCTGCTCCGCTATTTTCTTTGTACCCTATCCTGCTTTACCGCCCTGCAACATGCACCTGCGCAACACGTAATTTCAGGCAGAATAACCAGCCATGCCGGCAAGCCTATACCTTTTGCAACACTCGTACTGCTGCAACTACCCGATAGCGCCATATTGGTTACAGCAGTAGCCGATAGCATGGGCATATACAGGCTGGATGCTGATAAAACAGCCAACGCATGCATTATGGCAACTGCACCCGGCTTCGGTACAGCCATAAAAAGCACAACAAGCAGTGCAGCCACAGCACAGGCTATAGATATAACCCTGGAAAAAGAAGCAACCGAACTGGCTACAGTATCTATAAGCTCCCGCAAACCGCTGATAGAACGCAAGGTGGACCGCGTAGTTTTTAATGTAGAGAACAGCATTGCAG
>CANBTK010000391.1 GCA_947372365.1 Flavipsychrobacter stenotrophus
CACAACGGTGATGGATGGCATGGAAGTAAAGAATATTACTTCAGAAAAAGTGCTGGATGCCCGTAAGGGTATTGTTGAGTTCCTGTTGATTAACCACCCGCTCGATTGTCCGGTATGTGACCAGGCTGGTGAGTGCGACCTGCAGAACCTGAGCTATGAGCACGGTACAGAAGGAACCCGTTACGATTTCCCGCGCCGTACTTTCGAGAAAGAAGACATCGGACCTTACATTCAATTACACATGAACCGTTGTATTATGTGCTACCGTTGTGTGTTTACTGCTGATGCACTTACCGAGAAGCGTGAACATGGTGTATTAGAAAGGGGCGACCATTCTGAGATCAGCACTATGCTTAATAAGGCATTAGATAATGAATTCATAGGAAATGTTATTGATGTATGCCCTGTGGGAGCATTGACCGATAAAACTTTCCGTTTCAAAAACCGTGTTTGGTTTACTAAGCCGGTTGATGCACATTGCAGTTGTACCAAATGCTCTGGCAAGGTACGTCTGTGGATGCGTGGCGAAGAAGTGTTTAGGGTTACTGCACGCAAAAACGAATGGAACGAAGTTGAAGATTGGATATGTAACGAATGCCGCTTCGAAAAAAAGAGCACTAAAGATTGGGTTATTGAAGGCCCATCGGTTATTGCAAGGAGCAGCGTTATTTCTCAGGGCCATTACGTAGGGACTAAGAAAACACCAATTGTAATAGATAAGGTGATAGGTAAAGACCCTAAGTTCCTGATGAATATTCATGATATCAGTGATGTAAACAAGCCCGAAATTGAGTTGTCAAAGATTGCAGGGCCTGCTCATTCAAATGATTTTACTAAAAAATAATAATTATAGTTGTCGGTTTGTTGTTGCTGTAACACACATAAGCCAATAAAACTTGAAACAAACGATAATTTTTTAACTAACTAAAACTACTTTTGCGCCAATATGCTGTTATTACAAATTGACACAGCTCTGTTAATAGAAAAAGCTATCCTTATTTCGGTTATCCTTATGGGGTCGCTGGGGGTAGCTATGTATGCTACCTGGGCTGAGCGTAAAGTTGCCGCAATTATGCAGGATAGGCTTGGGCCTAACCGTGCCGGCCCGTTTGGTTTATTGCAACCACTGGCCGATGGTTTAAAGCTTTTCTTTAAGGAAGAGATCATCCCCGACCGTTCTACACGTTTTATATTTATCCTGGGTCCGTGTTTGGCTATGCTTACAGCTACCATGACCAGTGCCGTATTGCCTTGGGGCCCTGATTTTACCCTTTTTGCGGGTACAGTTAATGAGCGCATCGTGTCTTTGCAGGTAGCAGATATCAATATTGGTATCCTTTTCGTGTTTGGGGTAGTGAGCCTTGGTGTATATGGAGTAATGCTGGGTGGTTGGGCTTCAAATAACAAATTCTCTTTATTAAGTAGTATTCGTGCAGCATCTCAGGCTATCTCTTACGAATTAGCTATGGGTATCAGCCTCATTGCCCTATTAATGATGACCGGTTCATTGAGCCTGCGCGACATAGTACAACAGCAGCACGGCTTTTGGCATGATGGTTATTTTACATGGAATTTTTTCAAGCAGCCGTTAGGGTTCTTTATCTTCCTTATCTGTGCTTTTGCTGAATTGAACCGTGCGCCATTTGACTTGCCAGAGTGCGAGAGCGAATTGAACATGGGTTACCATCAGGAATACTCATCAATGAAGCTCGGTTTCTACCTTTTTGCTGAGTATATCAATATGTTCGTCAGTTCGGCTATCATCAGTACTTTATTCTTTGGCGGTTACAATTTCCCGTTCATGGATAAAGTGCAGGCGGCAGTGCCAGGTGGCGTGTTTGCCCTGGCCTGTGTGGGCGCATTAATGACAAAAGTTGTTTGTATGATATTGTTCTTCATGTTCATCCGCTGGACCCTGCCACGTTTCAGGTATGACCAGTTAATGAAATTAGGTTGGAGGACATTGATACCGCTGGCATTGGTAAATATGCTGGTTACTGGCGCCGTGATACTTTTCACTATGGGAGATCCAAAACCATCAGAGAAAAAGACTACGGAGCAAATTGAAATAGAATTGAAAAAGGCGCAAGCGTATAATGGAAAAATTAACTAACAGGTCGGTGCAAGTGAACCGTAGTCCGATGACTATCAGTGAGCGGGCTTATATACCTTCTATATTGAGCGGGTTGAGCATTACGCTTGGCCACATCTTCAAAAAGAAGGCTACAGTTAGCTATCCGGAGGAAAAGCGCCCGTTTAGCCCTGTTTTCCGTGGGTTGCATATCCTTAACAGGGATGAAGAAGGCAAAGAAAATTGCACAGCCTGTGGCTTGTGTGCATTGGCTTGCCCTGCTGAAGCCATTACAATGGAAGCTGCAGAACGCAAGCCTGGCGAAGAGCACCTGTACCGTGAAGAAAAATATGCAGCTAAGTACGAGATTAATATGCTGCGTTGCATTTTCTGCGGTTATTGCGAAGAAGCTTGCCCTAAAGATGCCATTTACCTTACCGAAACTGTAATGCCATCTAACTACAACAGAAAGAGCTTTATTTATAAAAAAGAAGATTTACTTATTCCCGATACCAGTAAAAAAGGATAATCAGTAACACACACGCACATAATAATGGACATTTATAGTATTTTATTCTGGGTTTTATCTGTAATGGCGGTGGGTTGCGCACTCGGTGTTATTCTGAGCCGTAACCCCGTAAACAGTGTATTATTCCTCATCCTTACCTTTTTTGCAATATCCGGGCACTATATATTGATGAATGCCCAGTTCCTGGCAATAGTTAATATGATTGTTTATGCCGGAGCCATAATGGTATTGTTCCTGTTCGTGATAATGCTGATGAACCTGAATGCCGATGTAGAGCCTCAGAAAGGGCAGATGGTGCAGCTGGCAGGTGTTATTTCGGGTGGTGTATTATTTTTAATAATACTGGCGGCGATTAAAACTGCAGCAGCCCAGGCAATAGAAGCAAAATCGACCGACATAGGCCTCATTGCCAATTTGGGCAAAGTGCTGTTCAAAGATTATATATTGCCTTTCGAAATAAGCAGTGTGCTTTTCCTGAGCGCTATGATAGGTGCTGTGGTGATAGGGAAAAAAGAAGGCGGCTCATTGCCCAATGTTTCAAAAGTAGACGAGAAGTAAGTACAATATAATTAGCAGGCCCTTAAAAAGGTAACATTAGGATAGGGGCTTTTAATTTTTTAGTTTTTAGTTTTAATTTATATATATGCCGGTTACATCAGTACACTATTTGTTTTTAAGCCTGTTGCTGTTTTGCATAGGTATCATGGGTACGTTAATGCGCCGCAATGCCATCATCATTTTTATGTGCATTGAGCTGATGCTTAATGCTGTGAATTTATTGCTGGTTGCCTTCTCTAAAATGAACAACGACCCGAATGCCCAGCTTTTCGTATTTTTTATAATGGTGGTAGCCGCTGCGGAGGTAGCAGTGGGACTTGCGATTATTGTTATGATGTACCGAAAGGTGCATTCGGTAGATATAAACATCCTGAACAGGTTAAAACATTAAAAACACAACAGTTTCAACAAGGGGTACTGCCTCTTTTTTGAATTTTGAACTATAAAAATTAATATGTCGCAATTAGTATATTTAATACCATTGTTTCCCTTAATCGGATTTTTAATCAATGGCTTGTTGTGGAATAAGATGCCTAAAATGGTAGCCGGTATCATCGGCTGCACAGCTATACTGGCTTCTT
>CANBTK010000392.1 GCA_947372365.1 Flavipsychrobacter stenotrophus
GTGGGTAACGGCTGGCTGCACTGGCAGGCAACTGCACACTATCCAGCAGGCGCAAAACTTCTTTTTGCAAGGCCTCCCCGGGCACTATATTATGTACCATAAGCGGTTCCTTTATAGCATCGCCCACCGCCATGCGGGGGTTAAGGGAAGAGTAGGGGTCCTGAAAAACCATTTGCACCTGTGTGCAAACCTGCTTCCATTCCCTGCCATGTAGCCCTGCAATATTTGTATCGTTCAGTAATATAGTGCCTTCCGTTACAGGCAGTAAACCTGCAATGGCCCTTGCCAGAGTGCTTTTGCCGCAGCCACTTTCCCCGGCAAGCCCCAGTATCTCCCCTTTGTTTATGGTAAACGAAACATCGTCAACGGCTTTAAAGTAATTGGCTGCCTTGCCCATAAACCCGGCTTCCTGCGGGAAACCTATTTTTAAATGGCTTACCGCCAGCAGTGGGCTGGCACTTACAGGCGCATCAGGCAATGTTGCTTGCTCGACCTCAGGCTTTCCCGGTTCCATGAAATCGGCAACTGTGGGCAGTTTCCTGCCCTTGTGCGCGGGTGCTGGCCTACAGGCCAGCAAAGCCCGGGTGTAGGGGTGCTGCGGGTTTTCCAGCATGCTGTCAGTAGGCCCATATTCTAGCGCCTTGCCGTGTTGCATCACCAGTGTTTCATCGGCTATTTCGGCAGCAAGTGCCAGGTCGTGCGTTATAAACAGCATTGCCGATTGGTGTTCCTGCTGCAGGGTGCGCATCAGGCTTATTACCTCATTTTGCACGGTGGTATCCAGTGCAGTAGTGGGTTCGTCGGCAATCAGCAGGGCTGGGTGGTTGCACATAGCTATGGCTATCAGTGCCCGCTGTTTCTGCCCGCCCGATAGCTGGTGGGGGTAGCGCGAATAAGCTTTTTCAGGCTCGGGTATATGTACTTTAGCCAGCCACCCAATGGCTGCCTGTTTTGCTTCCTTGCTGGTTAGTTGCTGGTGGGCGAGTATGGCTTCCTGTAGTTGGGCTCCCACCTTCATTATGGGGTTAAGGGCACTCATAGGCTCCTGAAAAACAATCCCTGCATCCCTGCCAGGTACCAGTTGCGAAACAGGCAAAGGCGTTGTGCCGCCTGTTGTTAGCAACTCCCACGAGCCTATCTGTAGGGTTGCGGCACCCGGCAATAAGCCCATAAGCGCCAGCGCCGTCAAAGACTTGCCCGACCCGCTTTCGCCTACTATAGCCAGGGTTTTGCCCTTACCTATGCTAAGCGATAGGTTATCTACGGCAGTAAATGGTTTTTGCCCGCCAAATGAAACCGTTAACCCGGTTACGGATAATATGGGTGTTTCGGCGGGCAAAATTAAAAGCGCATATGCTTAACGGTAAGCCCGTTGTTAATCAACTGCTTCAGCGAATCAATGCCTATTTTCAGGTGGGTATCCACATAATTCTTCGTAACAGCGGTATCGCCTGCGGCTGTTTTTACGCCCTCCGGCACCATAGGCTGGTCAGATACCAGCAGCAATGCCCCGGTTGGTATTTCGTTATAAAAGCCTGTTGTGAAAATGGTAGCCGTTTCCATGTCAATAGCCATGGCACGTATTTTTTTCAGGTACTCCTTAAATTCCAGGTCATGCTCCCACACGCGCCTGTTGGTGGTGTAAACAGTACCCGTCCAGTAGTCCATTTTGTGGTCCCTTATGGTGGTGGATATCGCTTTTTGCAGTGCGAAAGCGGGCAGTGCCGGCACTTCGCGCGGGAAGTAGTTATCGCTGGTGCCTTCGCCCCTTATGGCTGCGATAGGCAGTATCAGGTCGCCCACATTGTTTTTCTTTTTCAGCCCGCCGCACTTGCCCAGGAACAGCACCGCTTTAGGGTTTATGGCCGAGAGCAGGTCCATCATGGTTGCAGCACTGGGGCTGCCCATACCAAAGTTAATGATGGTAATGTTATTGGCAGTAGCACATTGCATGGGTTTGTCTTGCCCTACAACAGCCACATTGTGCATTTGCGCAAAAAGGGCCACGTAGTTGGTGAAATTGCAAAGCAGGATATACTCCCCAAAGTCAGCAAGGTTTTGCCCGGTATACCTGGGCAGCCAATTCTCAACTATTTCTTCTTTTGTTTTCATCGTATTCTAATTCAGGCAAAATTAAAAAATATAAAGTGATAGGCAATTAAGATAGTGTTATATAGGCTACTAAACAGCATTTTCGGCGCTTAATTTAGCATTCTTGTTAAGGCGGCTGTGCTTAAAACCATACAAAAAGTAGATAACCAGCCCCACCAGCAGCCATAGCAGGAAGCGCTGCCAGTTGGTAGTGCCCGATTCGCATAGCAGGTAGGTGCAGCACAAGAAGCCTAAAATAGGTATCAGCGAAAAGCGTTTCACGAACGATAGCACCGCCGTCATAAAAAACACCAGCCCAAAGCCGAAATAAGGCACTTTTTCCGATAAGTTCAAAACGAACGTAGGCCCAATTTTGCTGTACGGGACAAAAAATGCTTTAAGATCTTCGAGATTAAAAAGTTTAGGGTCTCCCGTTTTATTGAAGCTTAAGTGGAAGTTGGGCTTCATTAATAAGAGGATGGTGGCAAGAAACATCAGCGGCACTATCCAGCGGCCGCTGATATAGGGGGCTTTAAATTTCGATTCAGGGCGGTTTTTATCGCTATGGAATTTTACAATGCCGCCGCATACCAGCACAAAGGCGAATAAGGTACCCACACTGGTAAGTTTCACCACCTCGTCCAGGTTAAGGAATAGTGCAGGCACACCCACCACTACGCCCGTAAGTATGGTTGAGAAAGATGGGGTTTTATACTTGGGGTGCATCCTGGCAAAAATAGGCGGCAGCAAGCCATCGCGGCTCATGCTCATCCATATGCGGGGCTGCCCCAGCTGGAACACCAGTAACACACTGGCAGTGGCAATAACCGCACCTACCGATATAATGACAGCCAGGTAGTGGGCTATTTTAGAATGCCCTGCTACCGCGCCAAAAACATAAGCCAGCGGGTCGCCTACATTCAGTTGGGTATAGCTGGTCATGCCCGTGAGCACCAGTGCAATGGCTACATAAATGACAGTACAGATAATAAGCGAATAAAACATAGCCCTGGGCAGGTCGCGCTGAGGGTTTTTGCATTCTTCGGCGGTGGTAGAAATGGCATCGAAACCAATGTAAGAAAAGAATACAGCAGCGGTGCCGCTCAGTACGCCCCTTATGCCATTGGGCAGGAACGGTGTCCAGTTCTCGGTATCAACATAAAACGCGCCTGCAACCATTACCAGTATAATGATGCCTATTTTAAGTATCACCATGGCATTGGTCATCCGTTTAGATTCCCGTATGCCCATGTAGATAATCCAGGTAATGACAATTGTTATCAGGAAAGCGGGTAGGTCGCATATCAGCCGGAACGCACCCAGCGCAGGGGCGTTCGCCCAGGCTATTTTGGCTTCTTCAGTCAACTGCGCCTTAGCCGTCCAGTAGTCAGTAGAAAGGTATTCGGGGATATGAAACCGGAAGCTGCCTATATGTATGCGGTTAAACAACGAAGTAAAGTAGTCGCTCCACGAGATAGCCACGGCTATATTGCCAATGGCGTATTCCATAAGTAAATCCCACCCTATAATCCAGGCAAATATCTCGCCGAAGGCAACATAAGAATATGTATAGGCGCTGCCTGATACCGGCACCATGCTGGCAAACTCGGCATAGCAGATAGCCGAGAAGCCACATGCAACCGAGATG
>CANBTK010000393.1 GCA_947372365.1 Flavipsychrobacter stenotrophus
TGGTAACGGCATAAGTAGGCCGATTATAGAAAATGTTGAATGGCCTATTGCATCACTAGCTAGGTAATAGGCTCAAACGTAAGCTCTTGCTCGCCATGTTTCCATATTTTTTCGCCCAGCGCCTTTAGCGCGGGTAAATCTTCTTCAAAAACCTTTGCGAAAATATTGGCGGCATCCAGCCCTTTGCCTTCGCCATAATAAATGCCAATAGCGCCACCGCCGGCTTTTGCCCTTACTGGCTTCATGGGGCCTAATACTACTTCGCCTGGTTCGGTGAATACCGATGCATTTTCCTGAATAATATCAAAATCAAATGCCCCGGCCCTCCAAACCTCTTGCCCCGAAACCCTGGCATGGTAAAACGCAAGCGTAAAAGGCAGCACTTTGTGGAATGCCGCAACAGAAACCGGTGCCTCCTCGTTATAATACCGGAACCTGATAATTACGTTGCCGTTTGCCCTGATAATGAATCCTGTCATTTTGCCCTTCTTTTTTGTTTTATAGCAATTCCACCCGGAGTGGGTTTGCTGCCCTGAATAACGTAAAAATGTGCTTTATGTTGCCTGCTGGGGGAAATTTCCGGCGATGAAATAGCACTTTAGGCAATAAAAAAAGCCAATCAAATTAATGATTGGCTTTTTCGTAGCACGTACGGGAGTCGAACCCGTCATTCCTCCGTGAAAGGGAGGCGTCTTAGCCGATTGACCAACGCGCCATATCCCGTTTTGGGAGTGCAAAGATATGTAACTCTTTTTTTACCACCAAACTTTCGGGAAATTTTTTTTAAGAATTTATCATCGCCGAAATAATAGCTAAAAACTGATCTGCTTTAAGTGACGCACCGCCTATTAAACCGCCATCAACATCAGGGCAGGCAAAAAGCTCTGCGGCATTGGTAGGGTTGCAGCTACCACCATAAAGTATCGATATGCCCGCCGCTGCATCGTTGCCATATTGGGCGGCTATTACGTTGCGTATGTAGGCGTGTATTTCCTGCGCCTGGGCAGATGTTGCTGTGCGGCCGGTGCCTATAGCCCATATTGGCTCGTAAGCTATCACTACATTTTTAAGCTGTTCTGCTGTAAGGTGGAAAATGCCTTCTTTTATCTGCTGGCCAACATAATCATTTTGTGTGCCTGCATCGCGTATTTCTAAAGGCTCGCCGCAGCAGAAAATAACCTGTAGCCCGTTTTCAAGCCCCTGGTTGGCTTTTTTAGCCAGCATAGCACTGTCTTCGTTAAAATAGCCCCTGCGCTCAGAATGGCCAATTATTACGTATTGTACGCCTGCATCATTCAGCATTGCAGCCGAAACTTCGCCCGTATAAGCGCCCGCTTTTTCCGATGAGCAGTTTTGAGCACCAACGTGTATATGCCCTATGCCTTCCAGCTGGGCTGCGGTTTGGGTAAGGTGCACGAATGGGGTAGCTATTACTACCTGCCTGCTGGCAGTTACTGCTGGCGCTGCAGCTAAAATTTCATTTACCAGGAAGCTGCCTTCGCTCAGCGTGAGGTTCATTTTCCAGTTTGCGGCTACAATTTTCTTACGCATAATTTATTGAGTTAGTATGAATGTTCTTTTTTGAGGTTACTTGGAATTTTAAAACCGGGTGTCATCCCGCTTACAGCTCCCTTTGGGTTGCCGTTTGTTCAAAAATGTACTGGTACATAGTTGTTTCGGCGGCCGAAAGTTCTTTGCCTCGGCGTTGCATCATGCGGTTGGCAGTTTCCATGGCGCGGGTGAACTCATAGCTCACCATACCTTCGCTGCCACCCCACGAAAAGGAGGGTATAAACTTATCGGGGAAGCCACCGCCATATATGTTGGCAGATACGCCTACAACGGTGCCTGTATTGAACATGGTGTTGATACCGCATTTAGAATGGTCGCCCATCATAAGCCCACAGAAAATGAGGCCTGTGCTTACGAGCTTGCCGTGCTCTTCGTCCCAAACTTTCACCAAATCGTAATTGTTTTTGAGGTTGGAGCAGTTGGTATCTGCGCCCAGGTTGCACCACTCGCCTATAACCGCATTGCCCAGGTAGCCATCATGGCCCTTGTTGCTGTTGGCAAAAAATACGGTATTATTTATTTCGCCACCTACTTTGCAGCCGGGGCCTATGGTTGTAGCGCCGTATATTTTTGCGCCCATTTTTATGCCTGCGCCTTCGCACATTGCGAGTGGGCCGCGTATCAGTGTGCCTTCCAGTATTTCCGCACCATTGCTTATATACACCGGGCCAGTAGTTGCATTTATGATGCAACCGGCATTAATGGTAGCGCCTTCCTCTATAAACAGGTTTTCTGCGCCCGTTACTGTTACGTGTGCCGGGATTGGGGCACTTTTGAGGTTGTGGGTGAGCAGCAAGTAGTCTTCGCGTATCAGTTTGTCGTTAAGGGCGAAAATATCCCAAGGGTGCTGTAGCGCTGTAATATCGCTGGTATAGCTAACAGGCCCGAGGGCAGCCATATTTTCTTCCAGGCCATCCAGTGTTGCTTTATATGCGGTACGTGCTGCTATTACCAGGCTGCCTTTCACCAATTTTTCGCCTATGGCGAGCTTGTTTATGGCTTCAGTTATTTCGCAATTGCCTGCTACTGAGCCATTAATGTAAATGGTATCGCTGCTTTGCGGGCTGGTTTCATAAATTGGCTGTATATAGGCTGCCGTTAGTGTGCCGGGCACCTGCTGCAGGTAATGCCCCCAACGCTGGCGCATGGTGAGTATGCCACACCTAATGTCTGCTACCGCCCGTGTGCGGGTGAAGGGTAAGAGCTGGTTCCTGTTAGAATCGAAAACAATATAATCCATGTTTGTCTTAAAGGCTGGCATTTGCCCCAAACCGGGGCAGGGCTAAAATAAAAAAATCCCGGCAAAAGTCGGGATTTTTTGTGCGTAATACAAATTACAAATATTATTAAGCTTTCTTTTCGTAACGCTTTTTGAATTTTTCAATACGGCCAGCAGTATCTACGAACATTGATTTACCAGTGTAGAAAGGGTGTGAAGTGTTTGAAATTTCCACCTTAATTACCGGGTATTCGTTGCCGTCTTCCCAAATAACAGTTTCTTTGCTAGGTGCAGTAGAGCGTGTTAAAAATGTGCTGTCGTTTGAAGTATCTTTGAATACTACAAGGCGGTATCCTTTTGGATGAATGTCTTTTTTCATTTTTGTTGATTTAATGCATGGATTTTGCCATGCGTTTAAGAAGTGTGCAAAGGTAAGGCTTAAAGTTCAATCGTCAAAGGAAATTTTTTATTTGTTATGAAACAGGGCTTTCCTGCTTGCGTTAAATATACCAACTATGAGGGCAGTTGCAGCTATAATATGCATCATTTTGCTTCAGGGCTGCATTGGGGGCATGGGCTTCGCAGTAGAGAAGGGCATAATCGGCAATTACTACCTAGTAGCCGTTGATGCCATTGACCAGTCCTCCATTTCCATCCGGGATTCTTCAAATTCTTTTACTCAGGTAATTGATGCAGCGGTGTTTGCGTATGGGTTCAATGAAGATTTCCTGATGGTAAAGCAGCATCCTGTAGATGCAGGCGGGGTCAATAAAGCGAAAACTCAATACTACATTATCGTGCTCAATCATAAACAGGTATATTCAGGGAAGGGCGATAGGATAGGGCCACTTACGGAAGCAAGCTTCAACAAAGCACGAACCGCATTGAAAATTCCTGACTCCATGGCCTTTACACATGTTGAAAAGAGGTTGGAATAAATTACAACAT
>CANBTK010000394.1 GCA_947372365.1 Flavipsychrobacter stenotrophus
AGCAAAACCTGCTTTACAATAAGGAGGAAAGGGCTGTTGGCACCTACGTAATTGACGGTCCCTACGCCAAAAACATAGGCTCTGCAACCGACGAGGGCAACCCAACCCCCGGCAATGTAGGTACATGGCTGGGTTACAAAATTGTTAGCTCCTTCATGGCGCAATACCCATCCATTACCCTCAAAGATTTACTGAGCCAGCACAATGACCCGGCGCACTTCCTTGATTCTGCCAAGTATAAGCCAAGGTAGGTAGGCAAAAATTTAAAGTAAAAACTTTAAAATAAAAAAGCCCAAACATTGCCCTTGCAAATGCAGTGAACCGGCCTCACTACCTAACATCGTTTCTGCTTCATAGTACATGCCACCTGCCGGATTGATTTGCGGTTTTGCTCAATGCGCTGATTTTTCATTCGGTTATATGCTGCCCAATACAAGCTGCTCAGGTTAATGGGTCCTTGCGAGGCCCTTCGCCGAAGCAACCTCACAAACTTCATTGCTTCGGGTTCATAGGGCATACTGCATGCCAGATTGCTTCGCTACGCTCGCGAAGACTGTGATTTCCCAATGAGTGTCGTGAAGTAACCCTATTCCACGATTACCTTACCTGTATAAACAGCATCAGTTGTTACCACTTTTATAAAGTAGTTGCCTGCGGCAGTGTTCAGCCTAAAGTGTTCCTTTATTGCTTTTGTGCCAGCAATTACCCTTTGCACTATAACCTTGCCATAAACATCGGTTATGCATATCGTTGCACTGTTTACAGCAATAGGTAAAGTAACCGTAAATGAGCCGGTATTTGGGTTAGGGTAGGCAAGCAGCCTTTTTTCTGCATCCTCGGTATTTTCTACGTTCACAGTGCAGGAGCCTATTGGTACAACTGTTGTATTGTGGGTTGTTGTGGCGGTACCGCAGGTGCTGGTTACCGAATAGGATATGGTAACGCTGCCTGCTGCCACGCCTGTTACCACGCCGCCACTTACCGTTGCCAGGGCATTATTGCTGCTGGCCCACGTGCCGCCAGCTATAGGGTCGGTAAGGTTAATGGTGTTGTTTTCGCAAACACTTGCCGGGCCCGAAATATTGCCTGCGGCGGTCAGGGCATATACTGTAAATGGGCGGGTTGCCGCATCGGTGCCACAGCTATTGGTTACCACATAAGATATGGTGGCGCTACCTGCAGCTACGCCAGTTATTACGCCCGCTGCTACACTAGCTACGGTTGGGCTGCTGCTATACCAGGTGCCGCCTGTTGCACTACTTGCTAGTGTTGTTGTGCTGCCTTCGCAAACAGTTGCCGAGCCGCTTATGGAGCCTGCATTAGGCAATGGGTTTACAGTGATGCTATACGTGGCCGAATCATCCCCGCAGGTGCCCGATACGTTGTAGGTGATAGTTGCAGAGCCAACCGATATGCCTGTAATGCCACCTGAACTATATATGGTAGCAACACCCGGGGCGCTGCTGCTCCATGTGCCGCCGGCAGTTACCGCAGTTAAGGCAATGGTGCCACCCTGGCAAACATTATGCGGGCCGGAGATAGTGGCTGATGTAGGAGGTAAAATAGAAATGGCTTGTGTGTCGGTAGCAGTGCCACAACTGTTGGTGTAGGAGTAAGACATAACCGGGCTTCCTGCGCCCAGGGCAGTTACCAGCCCTGTTGCAGTGATGGTTGCCAACCCCGAAGAGCTGGTGTGCCATGTGCCACCCGCGGGTGAACCAACCATAGAAAATGAAGTGCCTATGCAGGCTGAAGTAATGCCCGTAACTGATACTGTAGGTAAAACCGGGCATGAAACTTTACGGATACGGTTATTGTTAAAATCGCAAAAAAGTAAATTGCCGCTATTGTCAACGCAAACGCCTACAGGCGCATCCATGCCCCCTGATGTTGCAGGCGAACCATCGGCAAGGAAGCCTGTGGAGCCATCGCCCGCCACGGTAATGATAATGCCTGATGGGCTTACTTTACGCACTCGTTCGTTGAGTTCGTCGGCTATATACATATTGCCCACGCTATCTATAGTTAGTGAGTTGGGAGAATACATCCCTGCGGCTGTTGCTGGCCCACCGTCACCTGAGTAACTAGTAGTGCCATTACCCGCAACGGTGCTGATAATGCCCGACGTGTTGATTTTGCGTATGCGGTCATTGAAATAATCGGCTATATAAACATTATTGCTGCGGTCTATAAATAGCCCGGTGGGGTAGTAAAGGGAAGCCGCTGTTGCTGGCCCGCCATCGCCACCAAAGCCACTGGTGCCATTGCCTGCGATTGTTGAAATTACTCCTGATGTGTTTACCTTCCGTATTGCATGGTTGTCTTTATCCGCAATGTATATGTTGCCAGCCGCATCCACTTTTACATCCCATGGGTGCAGCATTGTAGCCGCTGTTGCCGGGCCTCCATCGCCGCTATAGCCTGAGCTGCCATTGCCTGCCACAGTAGATATAATGCCCGATGTGTTTACCTTGCGTATGCAATGGTTGCCTGCATCGGCAAAATAAATGTTGCCCGCTGCGTCTAGCGCCACATTGGTAGGGAAGCGCATATCAGCCGCTGTTGCCGGTCCGCCGTCACCACCATAACCAGCCCCGGTGCCATAGCCCGCTACAGTGCTTATGGTGCCCGATGTGCTTATTTTCCTGATGCGGTTATTGCCACGGTCTGCAATATAAATAGTGCCGTCTGGCGCTACAGCTATTCCACTGGCGTTATAGACAGCCGCAGCCGTTGCTGCCCCCCCATCGCCACTGAAACTACCGCTGCCAGTACCTGCTATTGTTGTTACGGTGCCAGATTGGGCAAAACAAGTAAAAGCTGAAGCAGAAAAAAGGGCTGCCAGTATAAATGATTTCATATAAATGCAGGTTTAAGTTTGTTGAGTTATAGCCTGGTTACCCTTTGCAGGTACACTGTGTTTTCCATAACTACCTTTATTAAATAGATACCCGGCGCAAGCCCGCCAAGGTTAAATTGTTCGTTAATCTCGTTGAAATTGCTGATAGCCCTTTTTTCAACTGCTTTACCCAGGGCATCAACCAGCACTATTGTTGCTTCTTTGGCAGCAACAGGCAGGTTTAGTGTAAATGCGCCATCAGTTGGGTTAGGGTAGGCCAGTATGGCTATGCCCTCGTTTGTATTTTCACCGATGCCGGTATTGCATGTGCCCGATGAATAGATGGTCAGGTTGTGGGTCGCACTGGCATTGCCGCAGGTGTTGGTAGTAGTATAGGATAGGGTCACATTACCAGCAGCTACGCCCGTTACCACGCCAGTACTGCTTACCGATGCCAATGCTGTATTGCTGCTGGCCCAGGTACCGCCAGTTACGGGGTTGGTAAGGGTAATATTATTGCCTTCGCACATGATGGTAGGGCCGGAAATGTTACCCGGTGCAGGTAGGGCGTTAACCGTTACTGGCAGGGTAGCCGTTGCCGTGCCACAAATAGTGGCTACTGTATAAGATATGGTTGCATTGCCTGCCGCACTGCCGCTAACCAGCCCTGCCGCTACGGTAGCAACTGTAGGGCTGCTGCTGGCCCAGGTGCCGCCTGCTACTGCATCGGTTAGGGTTGTAGTGCCCCCCTCGCACAAAGTTGCGGTTCCTGTTATGGTTCCGGCATTGGGCATCGGGTTAACGGTTAGGGAATAAGTGTCGGAATCGCTGCCGCAAATGTCGGTAACATGATAGGTGATGATGGCGCTGCCTGCTGCGATGCCGGTTACGCTGCC
>CANBTK010000395.1 GCA_947372365.1 Flavipsychrobacter stenotrophus
AAAAATAATTACCTAAGGTTTGGGTGTGGTGGAGGTGGTGCTGATGGGCCAGTTTCGTCAGGCTCAGCAGAACGGAATGTTACAACATTCTCATCATCGCCTTTACCGTATTGGAAGATAAACATCTCACGTAAAATGTTCTGCTTTTCAGTCATGTACTCAATACATGCATTTACACGTTCCCATGAGCGCTGCTCTTTCTTCTTGTCGCCGCCGCCGCCAATTACAACTACTTTGCAATTAGGGTCCATCCTCATCTGCGAAGCAAGCGTAGCCAGCTGAGATTCGATTGTTGAGTTCAAAGTTGATTTACCAGCGAAATTAAGTGCGCCGTTTACAATGTGTGTGCACTGTGATTTCTTGTTCTTAGCATCGCCGCAGCCTTCTGGGCAAGGGCAATGGCCTACGCCATCAGCGTCAACTGGCTGGCACTCAGTCGGAGTTATCAGCTGCTTGTCTTTAAAATCAGGTACGCCGTCGCCGTCAGTATCCATTGGGCAGCCATGGCCATCAACTGCAACACCTGCTGGAGTCTTAGGGCACTTGTCAAACTGGTCAGTGATACCATCACCGTCTTCGTCAGGCAGTACTGGGTTAGGCAGCAACATATGCCTTGGGTAAGAAAGCTCGTTGTAAGCATGGTCAAGCGGGTTCATCCAGTACAATGGCTCAACTGATTTCTTAGAACCCTTAACGTTGTAGTTAAGGCCTAAAGAGAAGTAGTTAACCGCATCTTTGCCTTGGCTCACCATTACAGCGCTGCCTATTGCAGTACCAAACTTAGTACCATCCAGGTAATCGTCACCAGGCATTGTGAACCTGTCTTCAATAGATATGTTCCACTGCTTGTTCAGCTTGTACTGTACGCCTGCGCCTATGCTAGGTGCAAAATCAAGTGTCTTCTTATCTAAGATAGTGCTTGCGTTAGCATTGTCAGCAACGCTTTCGTATGTTTTGTCCATTTTACCCTGCAATGCTTTGCGCACATCGCTGTTCGGCTTTTTAGGGTCTGGTACAATGGTATTGAATTTGTAAGCTTCAAAATTGCCATCAAGGGCGTTAACGCGTGTTTTATACGCCAGGCCACCTAAACCAAAATAACCGTAAAACGATACCTGGTTGCGTGCCTGATGGAAGCTGATATTCTTAATGTTGATTATCAGGTCCAGGTTAAGCTGTGAAGATTCCATGCGGGTAGCACGGTAAATGCTTGAAGCTGGCTTAGCAACTGTAGCGTACTGCAGCGGCGTATAGCCAAAGCCAGTGTAAGGCGCATCATAACTTTGTGTAGGCTGTACATCAAGGTTTTTAGCTACGCCATAAATGTATTGTAAACGGGTTGAAAACACGTAGCCCCATGCTTTGCGCACATGAACGTGAAGGCCACCGCCACCTTTCTGCCAAAGCATTAAAGATGGGATATCGCCAGAAACATTGTATAAACCAAAACCTGCGCCCACTTCAAACTGGTTGCGTGGCATAGGAGGGAAAGCAGACTGGTGGTCCATGTATTGCTTAAACTGCTTCAGTTTTTTCTTAGGGTAATAAGAAGAGTCTAAAACGTCATAGCCCTTGCCTTTGTAAGTCATGTCGCGGCTAGACCATTGCGGGGTTCCCGGTGCTGGTGTTGCAGCGGCGGCAGGTGCCGGCGTTTCTTGTGCCAAAAGGGTTTGGCTGGCGATTACCGAAATTCCGGCACAAAATAATAACTTCTTAATGAGCATAATATGAGTATTTGTATAGAACAAATTTGTTATTTACAAAATGTGTGCGCAAAGGTAGGCTACAAATCATTAAATGCAAACAAACTGCTTAAATTTAACCGCACTTTTACAGTTTTATTGTGTATCGTGCAACTACGCTAAAAATTTACTTTACTATTAAGATTAGTTATTCGACTTTTACACAGAATTTAGCAGGGGGAAACCCGTACACAACGCATACCGCAGGATGGAACTTGTAAATAAAGTTATTGGAAATGAATTACTGTTGTTTGAAAAGAAATTTTCAGAAAGCGTAAAAAGTTCGAACCAGATACTGGACCGCATCATGAGGTTCATAATTAAGCGCAAAGGCAAGCAGATGCGGCCTATGTTTGTATTCCTGTCGGCAGAAATTGCCGGGGGGATCAACGATGTTTCGTACCGCGCGGCATCGCTTATTGAGCTGCTGCATACCGCAACATTGGTTCACGACGATGTGGTGGACAACTCGATGATGCGCCGTAACTTCTTTTCCATCAACGCATTATGGAAAAACAAGATAGCCGTGCTGGTAGGCGACTACCTGCTCTCCAAGGGACTGCTGCTGTCAATAGACCATGGCGACTACAAGATATTGCAAATCACATCGCGCGCAGTTAAGGAAATGAGCGAAGGTGAGCTGATGCAAATGGAAAAAGCCCGCAAGCTGGATATTGACGAAAGCGTTTACTTTGATATTATAAGGGCTAAAACCGCTTCTTTGCTTTCGGCTGCATGTGCAGCCGGGGCGTGGTCGGCCACTGCCGATGATGCCGCCACGCTTAAATTCCGCCAGTTTGGCGAAAAAGTAGGCATTGCGTTCCAGATAAAAGATGACCTGTTCGACTACGGGCAGGATAATATTGGCAAGCCAACGGGTATTGACATTAAGGAAAAGAAAATGACCCTTCCCCTTATCTATTGCCTGCAAAATGCCGATGCCGCTACCAAGCGTAAAATCATATACATAGTAAAAAACAACAGTACCGACCGCAACAAGGTAAACGAAGTGATTGCCGAAGTGCAGCAATCGGGCGGCATCAGGTATGCCACCGAAAAAATGCTGGAGTACAAAAAAGATGCCCTGGACCTGCTGCATACCTACCCTGATACCCCCGCCCGCAATGCCATGGAAGAACTGGTGAACTATGTTATAGACAGGAAATACTAATCAATGGTTAAAGTTAATTGTCAATGGTCAATGCCCAGTGGTTGGGTGGATTCAGAGGACATCTGGAATATTCGGTATTGGTAACTTTCTGAAAAGTTGCTAAAGCTAATACCAGGAAATAAACAGCAACTTGCTTTGCCTTTTCACTAGCCCAATATTGATCGATTGGAAGGAAGATGATTGGGCATAGCGAAATCCCGAACTTTGCTCCGCTTTAGTAGCTAACGGCCTGCTTTAAATTTTGCCTAACCCTGCACCGATTTTATTATATTTGTATAATAAAATGGGCAACATGGAAAGTGAAGCAATAAAATTGGATTTGATACACTGGCTATCTGAAACCAATGACCTTGATGCGCTGAAAAAGATTCAAAAAATACGCCATTCATCTTTGGGCTTATCACCTGAGCAGGAAGCGATTTTGGAGCAAAGAATGGAAAAGTATGAAAGTGGCTTAATGAAGTTCTCTTCATGGGATGACGTTAAAAAAAGAGTAACCGCAAGAAAGTAATGCCCTAATATATATGCGAAACTAATCTAGCACCCCTGCAAAAAGCTGATCTTGTATTGCTCTTAACTTTATTTCTTTTGTTGATTAGGGAAAAGTTGGAAACTACACGAGTGCATTTATTTGTGTTTAGCTAAGGCCATCTAGAGCTAACAAAGGATTTGAATCACTATTGTCCGGCAAAAAAACGAGAGTTCGTGTTTTAGCTTATTCCTGTTTACCAAACTAATGAAAGTCGCCGCGATAGCGGACATTAGAGTAACAGGCTTCAGCAAAACACGCCGCAGGGCTTCTTTTAGCCGCGGAGC
>CANBTK010000396.1 GCA_947372365.1 Flavipsychrobacter stenotrophus
TCGCTTTATGATGCGGGTATTGCTGTGAAGATAATTACCGGCGATAATGCAGCAACTGCAACGGCTATAGCCAAACAAGCCAAATTCACAGGCTACGATAAGGTGGTTACGAGCGAGGAATTAGCGAACCTGGAGGGCAAGGCTTTCGATGATGCCGTAATGGGCAATAATATTTTCGCAAGGATGTTCCCCGCCCTGAAGCTCCGTATTATTGAGAGCTTGAAGCAGCAAGGCCAGGTGGTGGGCATGACAGGCGATGGCGTAAATGATGGCCCGGCACTTAAGGCAGCGAATATCGGCATAGCCATGGGTAAGAGGGGTTCTGAGATTGCCCGGCAGGCATCATCTCTGATACTTACCGATGATGATTTTGGTAAGATGGTGGATGCAGTTGCTATGGGCCGTAAAATATATGCTAACCTGAAGAAAGCTATACAGTACATTATCTCCATTCATATACCCATAATACTGGCTGTGGCTATCCCTTCTGTTCTAGGGTGGAAATACCCGGCGCTGTTCAGCCCAATTCACGTTATTTTCCTTGAAATTATTATGGGGCCCACCTGCTCTATAGTGTTTGAAAATGAACCACTGGAAAAGAACAGTATGCACGTGCCACCAAGGCCTGTTACCAGTACTTTTTTCAGTTTTAAAGAGCTGGCAATAAGTATTTTGCAGGGGTTGGGTATTACTGTTGGTGTTATATTTATGTACCAGTATTCTGTACGGCTGGGTTACAGCGAGGTACTTACCAGGTCCATGGTATTCACCACGCTCATAATGGCTAATATTTTCCTTTCGCTTGCCAACAGGTCCTTTTATTATTCTGTGTTCACAACACTCCGGTACAAGAACAACCTTTTTGCAATCATGTCATTGCTTACCCTGTCATTGCTCGCAGCATTAATGTATGTGCCACTATTTGCCGGCTTCTTCAAATTAGAACCGTTAGGTATTCAACATATTGGCCTTTGCGTAGGCATAGCAATGGCTTCTGTGGCTGGTTTTGAGGTGTATAAATTTGTGAAGAGGAGGATGCAGTAGTGTGCTGGGATTCCCTCAAACATTACTCCCTTCCTAAAAACTCTAAAGCAATACTCGCCAGTTGCGCCACATTTGCCTGCTCTATGGGGTGTGCTGTTTTAGGCAAAATACATAGCTGTGCATTAGGTAGTGCTTTGTAAACAGCAACGGTTTCTTCCAGCGTAACCATTTTGTCCCGGTCGCCCAGCATAATGAGGGTAGGGTGGTTAATGGTGGCGTAATCCTCCTGTTTTAAGGGGTCATCGGCACCCATTTCCAGCATCATAGCCGCTGTCCGGGCAAGTACCGTTTTCCAGCCATTGGAGGCATGGCGCTGTTCAAGGGTTTCGGCAAATGCGGGTAACTTTTGTGTTATTTTTTCCGGGTTCAGCATCTGCGTTTCTTTGGCAGCAGTTGCTTCGTCCCAGCTATATTTTGTCGCCAGCGTAATAATTTTTTCAATCCTATCCGGATGGTGCTTCGCCAGGTATATAGCCACATAACCACCCATGCTGTAACCGAAAATAGCAGCCTTGCGTATGTTGTGGCTATCCAGGTACGCCAGCACATCGTTTGCAAACAGCCCAATGGAGAACTGCGCATTACTTGCCGGCCGGTTGCCATGCGCCGTAAAATCAATCAAATGAATGGTGTTGCCTTCAGTAAAATATTGGCTCAAAGGCGCTAATTGCGCAGCGGCTCCTATTGCACCATGTAAGAATAATATATCCATAACCCAGTAATGTAAAAATACCCAAAAAACGATTACTTTTGCATCCTTTTAAAAAGGTAAATAAATGCAATTAGCAATAATAGGTACTGGCTATGTGGGCCTTGTGACCGGGACATGTTTTGCGGAGACCGGTAATAATGTAGTGTGTATTGACATTGACGAGAATAAAGTCAATAAGCTGAAGCAGGGCAAGACCCCTATTTACGAGCCAGGCCTTGAAGTATTGCTGGAGCGCAATATCAAAGAAGAAAGGCTCCACTTCACTACCAACCTGAGCGAAGGCATTAAAGGCGCTAAGTCCATATTCCTGGCTTTGCCTACGCCTCCCGGCAAAGATGGTTCTGCCGACCTTCAGTACGTACTGGATGTAGCAGCATCGTTAAGCAAGCTCATCACTTCTTATACAGTTATCGTAAATAAAAGCACCGTACCTGTAGGCACTGCCGAAAAAGTACATGCAGTACTGGCCCAGCACCTGGATACATCGTTATTTGACGTGGTGTCTAACCCTGAGTTTTTGCGTGAAGGAGTAGCTGTGGAAGACTTCCTGAAGCCTGACCGTATTGTTATTGGTACTAATTCCGACAAAGCCCGCAAGGTAATGGATGAGTTATACCAGCCTTACCTAAGGCAAGGCAACCCCATTTACTTTATGGACCCCCGCTCATCGGAAATGACTAAGTACGCTGCCAATTCATACCTGGCTATGCGTATTTCGTTCATGAACGAAATGGCTAACCTTTGCGAAAGGGCTGGCGCTGATGTGGATTGGGTGCGCATAGGCATGGGCAGCGATAGCCGTATAGGCAAGCGCTTCCTGTTCCCCGGCATAGGCTACGGTGGCAGCTGTTTCCCTAAAGACGTAAAAGCATTGGCTTTTACGGCGGCAGAAATGGACTACGATTACCAGATTATCAATACGGTAATGAAGGTAAACGACCAGCAAAAGAAAATATTAGGCGATAAGGTGCGCAACTACTTCGGCAGCGACATGAGCACACTTACATTCGCATTGTGGGGCCTGGCATTTAAGCCGGAAACCGACGATATAAGGGATGCCCCATCAGTTGACCTGATAGTTGATTTATTGAATGCGGGTGCCAAAATACGTGTTTTCGACCCAGAAGCCATGGACAACATAAGGGCGATATTTGGCGACAAGCTGTACTATGCCAGCAGCCAGTACGAAGCTACCGAAGGCGCTAATGCACTGATAATTGTTACCGAATGGAGCGAATTCCGCAACCCTGATTTTGAGAGGATCAGCAATACCTTGCTGCACCCATGTATTTTTGACGGCCGTAACGTTTATTCGCTGGACAAAATGAAGGAACTGTGCTTCTACTACGAAAGCATCGGCCGCAGGGTTATCAACGCACAGGTACACGAAACACTGGTAATGCCTCATCACGAGGTGCTGCGCGACCGGGGTATGCTTGACTAGTTGTAAATGGCGGCGCGCCAAAAAGGCGTGCGCAGCATTTTCAGGCTAAAAATAACCTGCTCAAGAGCAGGCATTTCAGAAATACATATTTAACTATTAATAATTAATATACATGGGCAAACGCATACTTATCGCAGGCGCAGCGGGGTTTTTAGGTTCGCACTTGTGCGACAGGTTTTTAAAGGAAGGCTTTACTGTTGTTGGTATGGATAACCTGCTTACAGGCAATATCAAGAACATTGAGCACCTTTTCCCGCTTAAGGAATTTGAATTTTACCACCACGACATCACGAAGTTTGTGCATGTACCTGGCGAAATTGATTACATACTGCACTTTGCATCGCCAGCCAGCCCTATTGATTACCTGAAAATGCCTATCCAGACCCTTAAAGTGGGTGCATTGGGTACGCATAACCTTTTAGGCTTAGCCAAATCAAAAGGCGCAAGGATATTGGTGGCATCAACATCAGAAGTTTATGGTGACCCACTGGTACACCCGCAAACTGAAGAATACTGGGGTAATGT